>JAOZTM010000022.1:0-4421 GCA_029942215.1 Metamycoplasmataceae bacterium
TTAGTTCCAACTATTCTTATCTCTATAACAATGGCGCTTATTGGGTTATATCTTTCTCAGTTTATTCCATCAATTAATTCAGGGCTATGAATGACATTCATTGGTGCACCTTACTTAATCTATGCCGGGATAAGGGGGTTAAGATAATGCAAAAAACAAAAAAGAAAATCAAAGCATCAGAAGAAACAAAAAAGTTTAATTACATGTCAGCTGTAAAATGATTATTATTATTTATTTCGCTTATGATGACTACATTGCTAATCCTAACCTTATATAACGGGACTTGAGGCTTTGGCAAGTGAGAAACTTCTTCTGTCATGTCATTCTCTGGATCTTCATCTGGTCCTGTGGGCCATGGTGGAGCTTATTATAGAACCAAACAATTAATAATAGCCTTCCTTGGTGGTGGGACATTAGCGTTTGCCGGAACACTATTACAAAAGGTAACTAGAAACAACTTGGCAGAAGTTTCTATATTAGGAATTGGTTCAATTAATATTATGTTCATCTTCGCTTACATATATGTTTTTAAGGAACAAGTATTCGGAGGAAGTATTGTTGCTATATTACTTCCCTTCCTAACAATATCTGCATCCATCATAGGAACTCTATTTGTTTGATTGATTTCAAAATCTAAACGAGCGAATAAAAATACGTTCGTCATCATTGGTATTGCTACACAATTATTATTCGAAGCGTTATCAGTTATATTCGTTAACCCTTCTAAGTTGCAAGGTAAACAAGGACAGAACATTTGAAATACAATTAAGAACTACACAATGGGACAAATGAGAGTTGATGATGGACCAGGTGCTCATCCGATTCCATATTGATTAATATGAACTGCTGCAGTAACTGTTGGATTAGTTATTGTTGCAGCATTGTTATTAAGAAAGAAAATTGATATCTATGAGAGTTCAGAAGAATCAGCAACTGCTCTAGGAATAAGTGTTGGAAAACTTAAGTTTGTTATATTCATGTTGGTTGCTGTTCTTGCTGGAGTAGAAGCTACGATTTTAGGAACTGTAGCTCTGTTGGGGATAATAGCTCCATCTATATCCAAGATGATATTTAAGAACAGGTTTGGCGCCATGGCTCTAGGATCCTTCATAATTGGTGGAATCCTAGTAATGCTCGCCTCCTTCATATCGACCAACTTGGGAACTCATCTTCCACCAGGAATTCTATCGACTGCAATAGCTGTACCTTATTTTATATTTTTAGTATTGAGAGGAAAATAAATGAAAATTACAAATTCAAAAATTAAAAAACACGATCACAAACACGAGACTGCAATCAAAGTTAAAAACTTTAGTTTTTCATACACGAAAAAATCTAAAGAACTTTCTAACCTAAATATTGATTTTCACGTTGGTGAATGAACAACAGTTTTAGGTCCTAATGGATCAGGTAAATCTACTCTTGCAAAAAACATTGTAAGAGTTCTAAAAAGTAAAAAAGGTTCGATACAAATATTTGGTGAAGAAATTAAGAATATAAAGAATAAAGAGTTCGCTAGAAAAGTTGCTTACATTCCTCAAATGATTGAAATTCCATCTGGAACTTCAGTGTTTGATTATGTGTCGTTTGGAAGAAATCCATGATTAGGATTTATGTCTATTCTTTCTAAGAAAGACAAAGAGATAATCAAGGACGCGATGGTACAAACATCATGTTGAGAATGAAGAGATAAAATGGTTGATGACCTTTCCGGAGGGCAAAGACAAAAAGTAGTGGTAGCAATGGCCTTAGCTCAATCAGCTGATATTATTATCCTAGATGAACCAACTACATATCTGGATATTAAAGCTCAATATGAATTGCTGGAATTGATGGCGAAAGCACACATGGAAGGTAAAACAATAATTACTATTCTTCATGATATTAATCAGGCTGTTCAATATTCTGATGAAGTTGTTGTATTGAAAAAAGGAAAAGTTTATGCAAAAGGAAATCCTAATAAAGTTATCAACGAAAAAATGTTAAAAGAAGTTTATGGCGTTGAAACTAAACTATACAAAGATGGGGATAGAAAATATATAACAGATGTAAAGATTCTTTAAATAGTTATATAATTTTTATGATGACAAAAGGAGTTCAAAATGAACAAAATTTTAGCAAACATAGCAGTACTTAATCAGAAGGTATATAACTTCCACTGAAACGTTAGAGGAGAAGGGTTCTTAAACGCTCATAAGATGACTGAAGCTTTTTATGAACTTCTTACTGATCAATTCGATCAAGTGGCTGAGAAGATTGCAATGAATGGTGAAACACCAATATCAACGCTTGCTGGATATATAGAAGCTTCTGATATTCAAGAAATACAACCAAAAGCTTTCACAGCTAAAGAGGTATTTACTTCATTGGTTAAAGATATTGAAACTTTAAAGAAAAGTATTTCTGATTCATATGAAGGAAGTAAAGCAGAAACATTATTAGATGAAATTGTCGATTCACTTGATTTACAACTTTGATTAATAAAGTCTTCAATTTAATGCTTAGGCATTTTTTTATTTGCCTTAAAGGTATAATAAATATAAGAAATGAGGCATTATGAATGTACTAGTAACTGGTGGAGCTGGATATATTGGTTCACATGCTGTTTATGAACTTATAAGAGATGGTAACAACGTTGTTGTTCTTGATAATCTTTCAACAGGAAATAAAGAAGCTGTTCACAAAGAAGCTAAGTTTTATGAAGGTGATCAAACTAATAGAGAAATCCTTAAAAAAATCTTTGCTGAAAACAAGATTGATGTTGTTATGCATTTCTCTGCAAAACTAATTGTTCCAGAATCTGTTGAACAACCAATTCAATATTTTGAAAACAATGTTCATGGTGTTGCGATCTTATTAGACGAAATGAATATTGCTAATGTCAAAAATATTGTATTCTCATCAACTGCTGCAGTGTATGGGGATGTTAAAGGTGATGCACCATTAGATGAAGAATTACCAAAGGCTCCAATCAATCCATATGGAGAATCAAAACTTGCATGTGAATGATTAATAAAAGGAGCTGCAAAAGCTCATGATATGAACTATGTTATTTTTAGATACTTTAACGTTGCTGGTGCTGACGCATCTGGAGAAATTGGACAAGCAACTAAAGGTAGTCAAATAACACATTTGATTCCAGTTGTTATTGAAGCTGTTTCAGGAATTAGAAATAATATTGCTGTATTTGGTGAGGACTATAAAACACCAGATGGTTCATGTGTAAGAGATTATGTACACGTAACTGATTTAGCTACTATACATGTAGAAGGTGCTAAGTATGCAATGACTGGAAAATCAAACATATTCAATCTTGGTTCAGAAAATGGATTTTCAGTAAAAGAAGTGATACAAGCGTCTGAGGAAGTTCTTGAAAAGAAAGTGCCCCACACTATTGAAGCAAGAAGAGATGGAGATCCAGCTATTCTAGTTGCATCAAAAGCTAAGGCTGAAAAGACATTGAACTTCAAACCAAAGTATTCATTAAAAGAAATGATTAAATCAGATTTTGATTGAAGAAATAATTTAAAGTTTTAATATAAAGGTATAATTTTTTCATATTTAGGAGACACCATGAAATTAAAAACAGTAGAACAAATATTTAAGAAATTTGAACTTGAGTTAGTTCATACAGATGCAGATCTTGGAAGAGAAGTTGTTTCAGCAACTATAAGTAGAATGGGAATCGAAATAACTGGTGGTCAAACTATCGGTGATTCACCACACATTATCGGATGAGGAACTAAAGAAAAAAAATTCTTTGAATCTAAAGATGACTCAGACATTAAAAATATTATTTCAGAATTAATTACTACTGAAACACCTTTAGTTATTCTATCTAACGGTATGGATGGAAAAGTTAAAAATATTATTTTAGATATATGTCATAAAACTAAAACTCCAGTAACGGCACCAGACTTACACTTATCAGAAATCAACATTATGGTTTCTCCTTTCCTAGCAGAAAAATTATCTCCATCAGTTTCAATTCATTCATCATTAGTTATTGTTAATGGTTACGGTGTTGCAATTATGGGTAAATCTGGAATTGGTAAATCAGAGGTTGTTCTTGAACTAATTCAAAAAGGGCACTCTTTCGTAGCTGATGATTCAGTTTTAATCAAAAGAATAGGTGGAAGATTCTTTGGAGAAGCTGAATTCATAACTAAAGGAATTCTTGAAGCGAGAGGTATTGGACTTATTGATGTTCCATTAGTTTACGGATACAGTTCAACTAAAGAACAAACAGAAATCAACTTAGTAATTGAATTAATAGATGCGGATGAAATTGAAGACGTTGATAGGTTAGGAACTAAAACAATGACTATGAAAGTATTGAATGGTTCTATTCCTAAAATTGAATTACCAGTTAAAACAGGTAGATCAACATCAGTGCTTGTAGAAGTTGCTGTTGAAGCATT
>JAOZTM010000022.1:4521-6665 GCA_029942215.1 Metamycoplasmataceae bacterium
TTATTTGTTTGATTCCAATTCTTTACTAATCCATCAGGAATTATTAAAAAGAGATTTCCAAATATTCAAGATAAGTATGAAAAAATAATGCCAATCAAAACTAGAAAAGTTTGATTCGTTGGTGAGAAGTCTAATAAAAGAAAGAAACATGTTTTATGAGGAGAAGAGATTGATCATAGAATAATCATCTGATTACCTAAAGAACATGAGGCTTGAACTAAGAGAGAAATACAGGCAGGAAAAAGAAACAAATAGTTTCTTTTCTTTATAATTTGAGAAAGAGGTTAATATGAACAATAAATATGACGTAGCAATAATTGGTGGTGGACCAGCAGGACTTACTGCTGCTCTTTATGCTGGTAGAGCAAATAAGAAAACTATCTTCATTGAAAAATCTGCACCAGGTGGAAAAATGGTTACTACTAATATAATTGAAAATTGAATTGGTGATAAAAAAATTAATGGAGCAGACTTATCATTAAGAATGCTTGATCACGCCAAGGAATATGCTGAATACAAATATGGAGTTGTAACTTCAATTGAATCTAAGTCTTCGCATGATCATATTGTGAAACTTGAATCTGGTGATGAAATTAATGTTGAATCAGTAATCATTGCTTCAGGAACTGTTGAACGTATTCCAACAACAGTTGAGAACATTAATGAGTTTACTAATAAAGGAGTTTCTTATTGTGCCATATGTGATGGGCCATTATTTAAAGGTGAAACAGTTGCAGTTATTGGCGGAGGAAATTCTGCTGTAGAGGAATCAATCTATTTAGCTTCGATAGCTAAGCAAGTAAATATCTTTGTAAGGAAAAACGAAATGAGGGCTGAGAAGGGCCTTATTGAGGATATTTCAAGGATAGACAACATAGTAGTTCACTACGAATCAAACATAATCAAAATAGAAGGTGAGAAATCAGTCGAGAAAATTACTATCTCTAAAAATGGAGAAGAGTCAACAATGAATGTAAAAGCAGTCTTCCCATATATAGGTCTTGATGCAATGACGGATTTTGTAAAAGATTTAAATATTACTAACGAACAAGGTTATATAAAAACTGATGAAGAGATGCATACAAGTATTGAAGGTATCTTCGCAATCGGAGATGTAAGAGAAAAGAAAATTAGACAAATAGCTACTGCTGTATCTGATGGGGCAATTGCTGGGAAACTAATAGCTAATAGATAATCATCTATTTTTCTTTATAATTTTTTTATGTCATTCGCACTATTAATCAAAAAAGAAATATTATCAAAAGAGTTCTCAAGAGATGAAGCTTTGTCACTTCTTGATGGACTTATTTCTGTTTCGGGTGTAACTGAAATGCAAGAAACAATAATAAAGATTAGTAATGTAGATATATCTAATTCAATAAAAGACTTTCTTGATCAATTAGAAATTCCTTACGACAATACATTCGAAAATAAAAATTGAATAGTAATTGAAGAATGAAAATTTCTAGAAGGAATTAAATTTCCTGCCAACTATTTTGCTGGAGTATTTTTGGGCGGAGGTTCTATATCATCACTTGATTCGACTTCATACCACTTAGAACTACAAATGTACTCACATGCAATTGCTGAAAAAATACAAAACTTTCTAAACAAGTACGATTTTAAATTTTTGCTTATACAAAGAAGGAAGCTTTGAGTTCTTTATATCAAGAAGTCAGGTCAGATTGCAGACTTTCTAAAAGCCATTCAAACTATAGTTGCACTTCTTGAATTTGAAGACTCATTAATAATAAGAGGATTCAAAAACGAAATCATTAAATATTCTAATCTTGAAGTTCATAATCAAAAAAGATTGGCCGAATCATTTATTGATTTCAAAAAACAATATCTCTTTATAAAAGATAAGAATATGACAAGTCTCTTTAGAGAAGAAGAAATAAAATTCTATGAATTGAAATTAAAAAATCCTTATAAGTCATTAGTTGAACTTGTAATTATTTATAATAAAACTTCGGAAATAAAAACTAAGTCTGGGCTTAGTCATTATTTAATTAAGTTAAGAAGAATAACTAATGATGCTGAATAGTTAATATCAGAATTCATCCAACTATATATGTAAGTATCGCCAATGAAGGGAATGTATATCTCAAGAAGATATTTTTTCATTTCTTTCCGAAGAATAC
>JAOZTM010000023.1 GCA_029942215.1 Metamycoplasmataceae bacterium
CTGGAATTAAAGAAGTTAGAGATGAATCAGATAGAAATGGTATTTCAATCAAGATTGAATTAGCAGCCGGTTCAGATTCAGAAAAGATCGTTAAATACTTCCTTGCTAAGACTGATATGCAAGTTTATTATAACTACAACAATATTGCAATTAAAGATAATGCCCCAGTATTAATGGGACTTAATGACATGATCGATGCTTATTTAGATCATCAAAATGATATTCAAAGAAAAGCAATTACATTTGATTTAAATAAAGATGTAAGAAGATTAGAAATTGTTTTAGGTCTTATTAGAGTTTCTGAAATTGCTGAAGAAGTTATCGATGCAATTAGAAAAGCACCAGGTTCAAAATCTGGAGTTGTTCAAGTACTTATTGACAAGTTCCAATTTACAAAATTACAAGCAGAAGCTATTGCCGACTTACGTCTATATAGACTTTCAAGAACTGATCAAAGTGTTTATATTGATGAAAGAGATAATTTACAAGCAAGAATTAAACTTAACCAAGGTCTTTTAAAAGACAAAGATCTATTCGATTCTAGATTAATCGAGAAACTTAAAGAAGTTAAGAAAGTATTTGGAGTTCCAAGACACTCAGTTATTGCTGGAGAACTAGAAATAATTACAGTTAACCAAGAAGAGCTTATTAAACATGAAGATGTTTGAGTTGGAGTTTCTAGACAAGGTTATGTTAAAAGATTCTCTAATAGAGCATTTGAAGCAAACAAAATGGATGACTATGTTTTAAAAGAAGAAGATACACTTGTTTATTTACATAAAATCAACACAAGTGATAAACTATTATGTTTCACATCATTCGGAAAATATGCATTTATACCTGTTCATACTTTAGAAGAAGTTAAATTCAAATCAATTGGTAAACACATAAATGACTTCGTAGCTCTTAAGCCAGATGAAAAAATTGTTGATGCTATATCAATTAACGATTTCTCACTTAAGGCATTCATGGTATTTGTTACTGCAAAAGGTAAAGGTAAAAGAGTTAAGATCGAAAATCTTGGAGTTAAAAGATTCTCTTCAACACTTACAGCAATGAAATTAGCTGAGAACGATACATTAGTTGGAGCAAAACCTTCTAATGGTTCTAACCAAGTAATTATTATTAATGGTTTAGGTAAAGCGGTTAAGTATTCAGAAATCAACTTATCTCTACAAGGACCTAAATCAGGTGGTTCTACAGCTATGAAGTTAATTGGTGAAGATAGAGTTTCATCATTCACATTAGCAAATGAAGAAGATATCATAGGACTTATCTCTAATAGAGGTGGAGTTAAAAGAATTAAAGTTTCATCAATAACTGGAATGAGTAAAACAACTCAAGGTAAGAAAATTCACAGTTATATAAAAGGTAAAACTCAAGTTTCTATTGATGCTTCTGTTGTAACAACTTCAACAAACGCTTCGTTTAGATATGATGGACCAAGTTTATCAATACTAGAAGTTAAGAAGGCTGACATATCTTCAGTAGATGAAGGATTCTCAAGATTAGGTCCTAAGAATACTATTGATGGTAAGATACTTCAATTTAATAGAATTCATAAAGATTCATCTTTATTAAAGAATGTTAAAGTTGGAACACCTGAAGAAAACTTTGCTAAAGCTGAAGAAGCAATAGACAAAATATCTCAAGTTTCAATAGACGATCTATTAAAAGATTTATAAAATTAAACACTATAAGTGTTTTTTATTTATAATTCCTAAATGATAAAGATCAATTCAATATTAAAAAACGAAGTAAGAATCTATTTAACTGATGCAACAGAAGTGTCGCAAAAAGTAATGGATATTCATAATACTAAACCATTAGCTTCTTTAGCGATTTCTACTGCTATGTCAGTTTATTCATCTTTCTTCAAACTTAAAACTGGACTTCCTACTTCAGTAGTTATCAATGGAAACGGACCTTTAGGGAAATTAATAATAGAAACAGATGGAGAAAACGGCATTAAAGGTTTAGTAGTAAATCCTGATGTAGTTACGGAATATGATGAAACAAGATTTAACGAAATTCCAATTCAATTAGGAATCGGTGATGGCGGAACTTTAAAAATTGTTCATTCATTAGGAGATTCTAATTTCGGTGGAGAAGTTAAGTTAGCCAATTGTGATGTAACAACTGATCTTGCATATTACTTCGATCAATCAGAACAAGTTAAGTCTGCGGTCATATCTTCAGTTGTTTTAGAGAAAGTAAATAAGCTGAAACATTCTAAATCTATAATCTTCCAAATGTTACCCAAACATACTGAAAAAGATATAATTTGAGTTGAAAATTGAATAAAAAGCGACTTTTTTGCTAAAAATACAATAGAAGATATAATCAAAAATATAGATGGAATTGAGCTAGATAGCTACGAATTAAACTGAAATTGTAACTGTTCAAAAGAAAAGATGTTGAATGCAGCGAAGACTTTATCAGAAGTAGATAGAAACAAAATAATTGAAGAAGATGGAAACATTGAAGTTGGTTGTGATTTCTGTAAGAAAAAATATCAATTTACAAACAAAGATTTCTAATTCTTATATACCTTATGTATAATGTTTATATAAATATAAATCGCTAAGATCAGAGTTAGTACGGAATGGTTTGAATTCGCTGATCGAGAAATGTTAATAACATTCGTTTGCCACGTTACGGTTCAAGAGTCCTTATAGGGGTGGTACGTTAGTCCTCTATGCGGACTTTTTATATTTAAAAAGGAGATCAACATGAATCTAAAAGATGTAAAAACACTAGAAGAACTGAAGCTTGCAAAGAATAAGTTCTATGGAAAAGAAGGGGCTCTTAACGAGTTGCAGTTAAAAATAAGAACTGCTTCGCCGGAAGAAAAACAAGAGATCGGTAAAGAAATTACTGAACTTAAAACTAAAGCTGAAGATGAGTTTAGAGAAAAAGCTTTAGAAATTAAGATGGTTGAGATAAACCAAAAAGTAGAATCTGAATGAATCGATGTTTCATTACCTTTGGTAAAAAAAGGTTCTCTCCATCCTTTAACAATTGTTTCTAATAGATTCAAAGAATGATTTAAGCAAAATGGTTTCTTTGAAACTAAAGGTAGCGAAATCGAAACTGATGAATATAACTTCGAAAGATTAAACATTCCAAAATCTCATCCTGCTAGAGATATGCAAGATTCTTTATATATAAACGATTCATTAATGCTTAGAACTCACAACACAGGTTTCACTGCTAGAGAGTTAGAACTAAACGTTAATAAATCTTTCTCACACTTTACAATCGGTAAGGTTTATAGAAATGACGAAGATGATCAAACTCATTCACATCAATTTCAACAAGCTGATCTAGTTGCGATTGGACACTACTCATTCCCTAATTTAATATGAACTTTGAAATCTTTGATGTCTTTCGTTCTTGAAGAAGATGTTGAAATAAGGCTGAGACCCTCTTATTTCCCGTTTACGGAACCTTCTGCCGAAGTTGACGTAAAGTATAAGGGAAAGTGAATTGAGGTCTTAGGAGCCGGAATGTTAAACTCTAAAGTTCTTAAGTCAGCAGGGTATTCAAACAACATGAATGGATTTGCTGCTGGTATTGGTATTGAAAGAATAGCTATGATTAAATATGGAATTGATGATATTAGAGAGTTTTATAAAAACGATTTAAGATTCCTGAATCAATTTAAGGAGGTGGCATAATGATATTTTCTTATAAAGAATTAAAAAGACTTGCAAATCTTGACAAGTCAATAAAACTAGAAGATGTTAACCAAGCTATCAACTCTTTAGGTTTTGAAGTAGAAGAAAACATTCCATTTGGAAATGTTGCTGGAGTTATGTTTGGTAAGGTATTAACTCTTACAAAGAATCCAAACGCAGATACATTAACAGTTGTTGAATTAGAATTCACAGACAAAGGAAGAACAATACAAACTAATGCAACTAACTTACAAGTTGGAGATGTAGTTGTAGCGTTTGTTCCCGGTTCATCTAAAGATGGTGTTGAATTTGGTTCTAAAGAATTACAGGGAATCATGTCAGAAGGAATGTTAACATCAATAGGAGAATTCGGTGTTGATAAAGATTTAGTTAGAGATACACACGAAGGAATCATGACTTACAATTATATTACTGATCTTTCAATTGACCCAATCGAAGAACTTGGATTAAGAGATATATTAATTGATGTAGATATTTTATCTAATCGTCCAGATGCTCAGTCTTACTTAGTAATGGCTAAAGAACTTGCAGCTTATTTCAGAACAACACCTTTAAAACTAGAAACTAATAAAGCTTCTTTAGACTCAAATATAAAAACAAAAGAAAGTAAGCTTGGGTCATTAGCTATGCTAGAAGCAAAAGTTGATTTCACAATTAAACCAAACGAACAAATATTATTAGCTAAGTCAGGGATTAAATCAATTAATGATATTGTCGACTTAACAAACTTAACATTAATAATGACTGGACAACCAACTCATGCATACGATAAAACTAAAGTTGGTACAGAGTTTTCTATTGATTTAGCTTCAAAAGAAGTTGAAACATTAGGAAGTAACAAAGTTAACCTTGAAAAGAACTTAGTTATCTTAGCTGATGGCGAAGTGGCATCTGTTGCTGGAGTTATTGGTCTTGAATCAAATAAAGTAACTGCAGATACAAACGAAGTTATATTTGAATTAGGTCTTTTCGACTCTAAACTGATTAGAGAATCAATGAAGGCAATTAAGTTATCGCCTAAAGCTGCAGTTCAATCTTCAAAGAATATTGGAGTTGGATCTGTAGAATTAGCGATTGAATACTTAAGCTCAAAGTTAAATAACTTTAGCGAAGCAGTCGGAGTTAAAGCTCAACCCAAAAGAGAAATAGACTTCTCTCTTAACTCAACTTCATTACTTGCTGGATTCGATATTACTAAACATGAAAAGTTTGATGATGTCTCAAAAGCACTTGCATCACTTGGTTTTATCTTTAATAAAGATACAGTTGAAATTCCTTCTTATAGATATGACATTGATTCTTCACAAGATATAAACGAAGAACTATTCAGATTCTTTGGATACAATACTTTCGAACCTGTTGCTCCAAAATTCAACGCTCCTGAAGTTCATATTGTTACAGATCACAAAGAAACAATTGCTGCAAGAGGATACAATGAAGTATCTACTTACACATTGATATCAGAAGAAAAGAATGTTATTAACCCATTCGAATTTGAAGAAGTGATTAAATTGGAAACATTTGTTTCTAAAGAACGTGAAGTAATTAGATCTTCTCAAGCTGTTTCAGTTCTTGAAATAATTGAATACAATAACAAAAGAGGAATGCATAACGTTTCAATCTTCTCTGAAGGAATGATTAGTAATGGAATATTTACACATACATTAGCTTCAACAACTAAAACATTTGAAGAAATGAAAGCTGATGTTGTAAACATAATGAATGAAAATATCACTTTCGAAAGAACTGATAATAAAGAATTGCATCCAGGTGTAAGTGCGATAATCAAATTAGATGGAAAGCAAGTTGGATGAATTGGTAAAGTTAATCCATTGCACACAACTACAGAAGCATTCATAGCTGAATTGATTCTAGATGAAGCTAAGCATATTTCTAAAGTCGAGGAATATTCTAATGAACCATTAAAGAAAAGAGATATCACTTTCGAATTAAAAGAAAGAGAAGAACTTAGTTCTCATATTGATTCATTGAATGCTGAAAGCATTGAAATAATTGACATCTTTGAAAAAGACGGTATTAAAAAAGTGACAGTAAGACTTACAGTTACAGACGATCAAATAAAAGAATTAGGTTAGATAGTTCTTTTTTTATATAATTATTTAATGATATGACAATCAGTATTAACAACAATTGCATTCTCAATACTTGGATACCTAATAGGTTCAGTATCGTTTTCAATTTTATTTTCTAAGATCTTTAAGAAAGAAGATATAAGAACTAAATCATCTGGTAATGCTGGAGCTACCAATTCAATGAGGAACTATGGATTTGGTGTTGGAGTATTAATAATGGTATTGGATATGGCAAAGCCTATACTAGCTATCATCATTGCTTATGTATCTTCATTATTTATGCATGGTGATTGAAAGTTCATTGTATTAGAAGTTGTTGGTTTCTTTGCGGTAGTTGGACATATATATCCTGTCTTCTTCAATTTCAAAGGTGGAAAGGGTGCTGCTTCATATGCTGGATTCCTATTAATCTTAAGTTGACCTTTATTCTTTATAGGATTATTCACATTCGTTGCAGTACTTCTTATTACTAAGAAAGCATCACTTGCTTCTATATTAGGATTAACATTCACTTGAATCTCACAAATACTATTCTCTGTTATTCCTCATATGAGTGATGGATGAGCTCACATGATTCCATTCTGAACGCCTTGATGAGTTGGAACTATAATGTT
>JAOZTM010000024.1 GCA_029942215.1 Metamycoplasmataceae bacterium
ATTCAACTGACATATCAGCAGCAGCTACTTCTGTTAAAACAGTTTCAAGAGTTTTCTTGTTACTATCAACTTCTGTTCCAACCATCGCAAGAACATCCGTTTGAGATATCGCTGCATTCCCAGCATCTGTTACGATTGAATCAAAGTCTGCTAATGTTACATAAGTATAATTTTCGATTGTTTTAAGCACTTCATTTATTTGGCTTACTTGTACATCAACTTCATGTACTATTTTGTACTGGTCATAATTTTTTTGTGTTGAATAATGATTTGCATTAACATTCTCAATTGCTTGGTCTGTTGATACTCCAGGCTTTAATGCTTCATCGGTAACTATATATCCTATATCAAGACTCCCGGGATCAGAAGGATTTTCTTCAAGAGTAAACATTACTGTTATATCGTCAATAGTTTGAGTAGCAAATGTATCTGCGTCATTAAATCCTTTTTCAATTGCTGCTGTGATTCCAGCAAAGCCATCAATAAGTTCTAGTTCTTTGTAAGTAATTGGTGCTGTAGGGATTTTTAAGTTAGATATTATTTTCGGACTAGCTTTTAAGAATGCGTCTATTTGATAAGCTACTGATTCAATAGGATACGAATATAGATCAACATTTACACTTAGTGAGAATTTTTGTTCAACATTTATTGTTCCATCATCATAAGATGTTGTGAAAGGGAATGTTTGTGCTCCTGGATAAATTACTTGTTCAACTTTAAATCCGCCATCATAGTTTGAATTCAAAGCATCTAAGTCCTCAAAAGTTTGTTTAGAAGTTGGTCACAGAGCTTCCATGTCATCTTTAGTTAAAGAATCGAGAATAGTTTTTTGATTTAATATTTCCATTCCTCTACGTGTAATGTTTGGAGAAGCCATAAGTTCTAAGTCAGTTTGAATCATCTTCATTCTTTCTTTGATGATCTTTGTTTCATTTTCAACAACTCCGATAAAGTTATCTAAACCAGTATCAATATTTTGTTTGATTGAGGTCATGTCACTTATAGTTGGTCTATCAACAGAAACATAATTTTTATGTAGTTCTTCATCTACTTTCGAAATGATTCCATCTTGATAAGTACTTAGTGTATGAGAATCATTTATATCAGCGAAACCATAGAACGTAGCTTTAGCAAGAACCTTAGCTTTAATTTCTTCAATAAAGGCATTGATAGAATTAGCGTCATCCGGTGTCGGTAAAGCACTTGCTAATTCAGATGCAAAATCTTTTCCGGCTCAAAATGCTTTGATTTCAGGATCAGTCATCAAAGAGGCAGTTGCTCTGTCTGCAGAAAATGCAGGAGGCATTCCTTGAACAGGCTCATTTATAAATAAGTTTTTAAACATGTCTACTAGAGAGTCTTGCATATTAAATAATGGATAGTCATTAGAGTAATCAAGAAGACTAGCCATCATGCTATCTTTTTCTTGTATAGTTAATTCTTTTAAATATTTATTTATAAATTCTTTAGCTGGGCTTTCTGCATCAGGTACAAGGTTGTGACTTTGAAGGAAACCAAGTGTTGTTCCACCAGAAGCTACAAGGTTAGCTGTTGATGTTGAATTCATTCCTGGAATCGCACGTTCAAAATCTTCAATCATTTTTGCGAATGAATAAGCATGAGCTGCATCATGAGCAAAAGGAGCAGTAGGAGTTAATGCTCTTTCCATATATTCTTGCATTACTATATCTTCGTTAAACATTAGAAACCACCCCCAATCTCAAATGGCGCTTTCTTATCTAAAAGAAGTTTAATTTCTTTATTCTCTTGCAACTTATCTTTTAGATAAAGTTCTTCCATTAACAGTCCAAGCTTTTCTTTCTGTACTAATAACTTTAATAGTTGATCATCTTCAATAGAGAAATCTTCTTTCAATTCAAATGCTTTATTTAATGAAATTTGATCAGTAGTTGAAGTTGTGTATACGAAAATATCACCTTTTGAATTAACTTCAATAATAGGAGATTGCATTAAGAAAGCGTAAAGGATATCTTCAGTCTCAACAATAAGCTTTGCGGCTTTAGGAGCATGAAGTTCATTCTTCTTAAGTTTTTTCTTTGTATTCAATGTGTAAAGAGTTGTAACAGTGAAGTCAATTACTTTTACTTCATCAAATGTGTAAATAGTTATTTTATTCATCAGCGCCACCTCTTTTCGCAATTTGGGAAACAAGGATAAGTTCTTCAGTTTCAATCTTTCTTGAGATCTTTCTCATCTCAGATCTTTTCTCAAGAATCTTTTTATCAACATTCTTGATTGACTGTTCGAATCTAATTAACTTTTCTTTTAGTGAGTGGAACTTAGCATCTCTTAATAAAGCTTCAATAACTCTCTTGATATAAATATCACTCAGGTATTTCAAAGAACCTTCTAAAGAAGGGTAGAACTTAAACTTCTTGTCGATAATTGTTTTCTCATCAAACTTGATGTCAAAATCATCAACAGGAATAATACTAATTGGTCCTGAATCATTTCTTAACATACTTGAAACAAACTTAAGTTGATCCATCTGGTCTGTATATTTTAACGATGAGATGATTGAAGGAAGCTTTTCAATTGCTTCGTTCATATCTTTCATTTCTAAAATAGTATTCAATTTATATTCTTTGGCAAATTCGATTCCGATCTTACCAACAGCAATCATTGAATCTTTCTCTTTATCAAAACCTTCAAGGATTTCTTTCTTCTGCTTAACGTATGAAGTAGAAGTAAGAGCTGAATGAATTGTTGCAAAAACTCAAACCGTTTTAGGGTTTGTAACTTCTTTGTTCAATATAGAAGTAACTGAATAGTTCTTCTCAGCATATTGAACTAGTTCTTTAGAAATCATTGCCATTCTGTAAAACGTACTTGTAATTCTAGAAGTACTTTGTAGTTTTTGTAGAGTGTCGAATTTAGAGATCTTGATAATATCTTTGATCTTTTCTAAATTGTCAATGTTCTTTTTAGTTTTTGCTACGTTCATTTAATCCTTTCTAAACTTTCAAGAAGTTTGTGTCTTGTAGAGCAACGATTTGTTTCTCTTTATCCATGTGAACCATAAGTCCATCAGCAAGAATAATTTTAGTTCCTGCTTTAAGCTTCGTCTTAATTAATTTGTTTAACTCAACAGCTAGAGGTTCATTAATAGTTTCTATATAAGAACCAACAATTTCTTCTTCATACCTTATAAGCGAGTTGTTAGACGCCTTAGAAGGAACTAAGTATCCATCACCAAATTTTATTGTCTTGTCCATTAGAACGGCTGTAATCATATGATTATGGAACATTAGCTGTTCTTCTTTTGGCACTTCTACACCCGCTGCAAGAGCTGAGTATCCAAATAAAGATTCAAGAGTAACAGCATCTACTAATGAATATTCTCTGTACTCAAGAATACGATCTCTAACAGATGGAGTTCTCTTATACTTGTTGATATCTGATTCGATAGCAGTCTCTCTAGATCTATTTAATTTCTTAAGACCAGCTTTACCAAATGAAGATATTAAGTAACTATCAACAGTTGCTTTTTCAACTTCTTTAAGTTCAGTATCAGTTTCTTCTTCGTCTTCGTACTCTTCATAGTCAGGTTCAAATTCTGCAGGTTCTGCTTCGAACTCAGCAATTTCAACTTTGTCAGCTTCTAGTAATACCTCTGCTTCTTCTTTAATAGTTTCTGCTTCGATTTGTATTTCTTCTGTTTCAATAACTAATTCGTTATATTCTTCTTCAGCTTCTTCAGTATCAATCTTTCTAACTTTCTCAATAGTTTGTTTTTCAACAATACGATTAGATTTAATTAAAGCAAGATCAGCTTTATGTTCACTAATTGCATCACGCTTAGCTTCTTGAATCTCTTCATTTCTTTGTTTAGCTTCAGAAAGTCTTTTAGCTCTATTAGCTTTTGCAAGTGCTCTCTTCTCTGCTTTTTGATTCTTAAGAGTATTTGTTTCTTTAGCAATTTCTCTTTTATCATCAGCAATAGTTTTAGCTGCTTTAAGTTTAAGTTTTCTGATCTTAGCTTTTTTCTTTTCAGATTTCTTCTTAGCTTTATTCTTTTCTTCAATAGTTTCGAACTTGATCTTATTAATAGCTTCTCTGTTTTTAATCTTGTCAGCTCTTTGCTTTGACTTAAGTGCTGCGTTCTTAGTGTTGTTCTTAGCTCTTGCACTAGCGGCTTCAGTTTTAATCTCTTGATTGATAAGGTTTATTTCTTTTTTGTTTGCTGCTTTATCAGCTGCTATTTCTTTTTTCAATAAAGTGATATCTTTTTGTCTACTTGATAAATAAGTCTTGTCTTCGTACTTTTCTTTTAAAACGAGGTTATTCTCTTTTTTGATTTCAACTCTTATTTTCTTTTTAAGATTTTCTTCCTTGATCTTAGATTTGTTTAGCTTTATTTCTAAATCAGAAAGCATCTTATTTCTCTTGGCTCTTGAAGCGTTAATCTCTTTTTGCTTTTTAGCTCTAAGCTCAACCCTTTCAAGTCTAAGTGCTTTTCTTTTGTCGATTTCTTTATTAGGCATTTATAACCTCCTTTGTTTCTTTTTCTTTTTTCTTCGTCTTCTTAACTTTCTTATTTTTAATCTTTCTTACTTTAGTACTTCTCTTAACTTTTCATATAATTATAATTCACTTAAACATTGTTGCTATAAATAATATCAATGGAATTACAATCATCATGATACTCATGGATTCGAGTATTCCGAATTGTATGCCCAACATATTTGTAAGCATTGGATCAAGGTATGCTCCGAAACCTTTAAGTCCTATTCACATCACAAGCATGATTACAAACATAAATAACCCAAATGTAAATAATGAAGTTCCTGAGAGTCCTTTTAACCTAGGCTCCTGGAAATAAAGTATTAATGTTATTACAGCAGTTGTTAATATAGCGACTGGTAATGTAATTGCCGGAGATATGATTATTCAACGACTGAATATGAAGTTAGTTATTCAAATCATCATAATAGCTGTCGAGTAAACAAGAAGCTTAGATGGTGATGACTTAATCTCGGATCTTTTAAATGCAGTTGCTCCTAACACCAGTATTATTGGCAAGGCCATTAATGCTATGAATATATAACTATTGGTTAGATTGTCTCAAGCAAACAATCTCAACATCAAGAATACTGCAGCTGATACAAAGAAGATTAATACATTCGATAATGTATGAGTCTGAGTAGTCGCCAATCTCTTCATGACCTTACGTCATTTGAAATAAGAATAAAGAGATAAGACTATATAACCAATCAATAATGTTATTGCTCCTATGATTAAGAATTGCTGGAGTGGTTCATGAATGTTCATAGTTAATGTTGCAGATGAACCGAACGCCATTTTGAATTCTCAGTACATCATATAAATAGCTGCGGCAAAGAATGCACTTGAGAATCCTTTAATTAAGAATTTCTTTGCAATGATAGCTGATGGTTTTCTTTCAAAGAATGAAGAACCAAAGTATCAAGCTATTATAGGAACCATTAGGTATAGGAAATAATTAATAAGTTTTATCAATACACTTCAGTCGAGAACTGTAACCGACATTGAATCAATTGATATGTATATTGATATACCAAGGATTATGAATATGAATAAGATTGAGAACAATGTTCCACCAAAGGACTTGTTCAATATCTTAATGGACTTAGTTAAAACGAACAAGAATAGAAATACTATTGAGATAGCTCAAATCAGATGCATTGCTAATGGCATTAACTTATCAAATGCATTAGTACTTGTGAAATCACCAATTTGTAATAGAACGAATATAGCAAGAGCTAAGTAAGACAAAGTTAAAAAGTGCTTCATCAATTTCTTGATATGAAACTTAGATCTTAATGAGATCCCTGAATTCTTTTGAATTAGTATTTCGTTTTTGTTCATTGTGTCCTTTCTAATGCATTAACGCATCTGTATAAATACTTACAACCCTGTCTCTTCTATCTTCATACTTAACTTCTTCATCATCTCTTATTTTTTTAAGATCAGCTTCGTTCGTTTTGGCATCAACTAGTTTTTGATATTCAGTACCAATAGTTCCATTCGCAGCAGT
>JAOZTM010000025.1 GCA_029942215.1 Metamycoplasmataceae bacterium
ATAAATTTTGCTGCAACAGAAGAACTCTTAGCTGAGAAAATTGTCAGTCGTGTCGCTCTGAATCAAATTGGAGAAGAAGTTGCCTTTCATATGAAGACACAAACTGATAAGGACAATATAATCAGTTTGGACAAGACAGTAGACAACTTAAGTTCTATAGAGTGAGAAGACACTTCAGGAGCTCTTCAGAGTCAACCAGTTAATTTCAACTTCCTTAACGAAAAAGGAGAACCGGAATTAAGCAATAAGATCGAAACCTACCCAGAACTATTAAAGGCTAATATAATTCCCACAATTGTATCGATTGTTGATTGAGAATCAGAGATGCTTACATTGAAACTAAAATTTTATGAAGCAGGAACAGATACAACTTTTTCAGATAACAATGGGCTTTCAGTGAATAATCCAGCAAATATTTTTGTCAAGACATTTAAAATACCGCTTTCATTATTTGGAAGTGTTGATCAAAAAGACGAAATCAATGTTGCTAACTTAAAAGATTTTGCGGACGTAAGTAAAAACCCGGAAAATAGACAAATGGAATCAACAAGTTTAAAAAATCTAATTGATAATAGACTTAATCAAGTATTAACTGAGGAAGACATGTACCAACTGTTCAGGGAAGCGTTTGTAAAAATGTCTGGAAGCATGGATGCTCCATTTATGCATTATTTAGAACGTAATTTAATCGCTGATGGATTAAACATCATTGGGGACATTTTACCAAGTTTAATGGGTCCTATAAGTACATTTAAGACAATGATGGAAATGCTAAACACGGGTGCTACGTTTGATGATCCAAATAGCCCTGGAGCAAAATTGTTGGGAACAGAATATGTTCAACAAGTCATTTTGACAGACGACAATATTAAGGGTTGATTTGAATCAATCAATAAAACTGAAGGTGTAAATGCAATACAATTCTTTTATAGATTTATTGTTAAATTTGCTTTAGAAGAACCTCGTGTAAAAGGAGTTATGTCTAGTGGACCAGTTAATGAAAACGGCCATACGTATATAGTGGACTCTCCAAATGATTGAGTTTGATCGTCACTGTCTGAGTTGGCCGCGTTAGATAGAAAAGGCGAAAGATACCACTACAATGGTGGACTTAGCAATGCTGACTATGCAAACTTATCAGCTGCAGAAAAAACAACTTATGATAACAAACTAGACATAACAGAAGAGGAATATCAACTCCTAGCAGATGGCAATGTGCATACTGAAACTCAAAGTGATTATTCATATCACGGATCTTTGTATGATCTTTACTTGTTATTTGGTGGAATCAATTCATTTGGTAACGATGTAGTAGATTTAATGATAGAAAAAGGAATTCCTGTACCAGGAGAACTTACTGAAGAAACAACAATTCAAAGGGTTTTTGCATGAGCTACTGATAATGAACTTCTAAGCGTTAATAAAAGTGGAATCCAAATTGGGCTTCCAGAGTTTATGAAAGATGTTATTGGGAATACAAAGGCTATATTAGAAAAACTTTATACCAAAATAAAAAATGGTGAAAATATTCAAATCCCAACTGAGCTAATAGATGCAGCTATTCCATTAATGCCTGGAATAGATTGAGTTGCAATTTCACATGACGAAGAGGAAGCCTTCCGTGAAGAGTTGAAAGGTTACGCTACTAAAATGAATCTTTCAAATTTTGATACAACCGCATCATTTGAAGATCAAATAAAAATCTTGAGAGAAAAATATGCAACAAGCAGCATCGATGAGAGAAGGGGAATATTTATACCTTCAGAAGTACCGGAATTCAATGCATTAGCTGATGTTAAAAACATGTTGATTGAATTTGTTAGGTATCCAGAAAACTTCGTTGAATTAATTGACGCTTTAAAAGGAACATCAATTGGTATTGACAATTACATTGATGAATTAATGCCAAATGGCAATATAGATATGAATTCAATGATGGCAACAATGTTAAAATATTTAGTTGAACCACATCATGTTGATGTTTATCCGATTGAAAGTATTCTAAATGTCTTATCAAAAATGGAAATGATTCCATCTTTCGTTGATAGCTACATTACTCCAAAGAATATAAATCTATTAAAAAACATGATCGAAAATGGACAAGCAAAAAGTGTTTATGACGCAATAGACTTTATTCATGAAGAAGGAATAAGTCCATTAGTTCAAACTGCTGCTTCAAGAGCAACATTTAAAGCTGAATTAGTTAAGATGCTTGTGCCATTTGAACAAGAGTATAACATTAGCGACACAGGTGCATTAGCTGAAGCAATAATCCAACTTTTATGACATGGTCTAGGTGATTCAACGCATAGTGTGAGTACTTCAATTACAACAATCGCATCAGTAGTTGCAAACGCATTGGATGTTCCAAAAGACGTCATAGACATTGAGAAAATTGGGGCAGCTATTAATCAATTGGTTGAAGAAGAAGGATTAACATCAGCAGTTGCTGATGCAACAACAAATCAAGCAAGTCCATTTAGATATTTAATTGATATGCTGCATTACAATAGCTCTTCAATGATTTACGATATGCTACCTGAAATGCTACAAAACTTTTCAAGTGCATTTAGTACAGATGAAATTTTAGTATTGCTGAATGGGTTTCTAAACGGATTTAAAACAGACGCAGAGTTTGAACACTTCTTAACTTTTGTAGATACTCTAATACCTAAGTCGGATATCTTGCCGCAAGGTATAGATACTAAAGTTGTTGATATGATTCCTCCACAAGGATTTTTCACTGACCTAGCCATTAGCGCCGTTAGTGGTTCATTAGGAACAATAAGAGATATGTTAAGCAATATTTATCATGACGAAGCGCCAGTGAAAATTCTCTTTGTACATTTTGGTACTGACTTTACGAAACCATTAGGCCGTATTTTTAGACAGGGAATGGGAGATCCGACATTGAGTGCTGATGTAAAAGCAATTTTCCATGGAGAACTTGAATTCGGAATTGGAAGCATATGAAACATGTTACCAGACAGCATTAAAGATATGATGCAACCGTTTTATGATGACCCATCAAAAATTGTTGGGGCATTACAAACACTTGTTTCAAAACCTTTAAACCAAGTTGTAGAAGCTGATTTAAATAAAATTTTAGACATAGTTAAAGAGTTTATGCCTGATTTGGTTATTGATCCAAATACAATTTCCCTAATTATGCATATGATTCACAATGGACTTAATTTAGATCATGATCAAACAACTGAGTTAATTAATTTAATAGGTCAATTCGGAGAACTGCCTGATTTAATTAAGAACTTTATTCCAGGACTAATCAGTGGTCAGAAAAATGTTGGTGCAGGATTAGCACTAGTAATGAATGACATTACAACTGCTTCTAATTTAAGCGTTGAGTCATCAAATAACACGATGGCACTATCGACAACTATTCATGATGAATCAATTGCGAAACTAAATGTTATGAAAACTAACTTAGCTGTTGATTTAACAACTAAGAGTTACGATGAATTAATTGCTATCAATTTGGTTGTCCAAGAACAAGCGAACATAATTAAGGCTAATAATGCTCAAACGATTAGAATAAATAATGAATATACAGAGTTAACAACAGCCTTAACAAACCTTGAAGCACTAATTCAACATATCCCGGATCTTAAAGCATCAGACTTTGTTAAAGATTTCTTGCCCAATGCAATTGTCACAACAAACGGAGACTTGTTATTTAAAAATGGTACTGATTTAGCATTGTTTGATGATTATTCAACACTTAAGGAATACTTTGATGCAATAGAAAATCATACTGATTGAACAACTATTATCAATGCCGTTTCAACAAGAGCTGAACTAGACGCATTATTAAATAAAGGCGACCTTGTTGACAAAGGTGATATTTCAACTACAATCGCACAATCAAATTCATTAATAAAAATAACAGAATGATTCACTACTCTGTCTGATAATATAGACCTTATGAATCAAGGATCTGGTGCTGCATGAATAACAGATCACATTAAAATAATTAATGATAGATTTAATGAAATTAAAGCAGCAGCTCCAGTGGTAACAACTTCTCCAGTAACAGGAGTAGTTACAACAACACCGTATGTAACAGTATCAACTTCACCAATAACATTCTCTAATGATTTAGAAGCTGCAACAAAAGTTCTATGAAAAACATACGAAGCAGAAGTTACAGGACTTACTACCTCAAGCACGTATGCTGAAGTATTAGCAGCTGAAAAACATATGGACGAATTGTGATTGAAAATTGCAGAAAATAATAAAATAATACAAGGGTTTAACGAAGAGTATGTTCTTGTTAAAGCAGAGCTTGATGCATTGTCAACAACTCTAGCAACAATTCCTGTTCTAAGTGCACCAGCAATAGATATTCATCCAAATTTTGAATTAACAATTAACAGTTTATACAATAACTCAAAAATGGATGTTAGTGATTATACTTCATGAATAAAACCATTCATTGATGCTATTGTTGCTAAAGATTGAACTACTCATATTAATGGTGTTACAACAGTCCAAGAGTTGAGTGACATGATTCCTGCAAATTCATCACTGATTAGTGGTTCTGATGTTGCTGGAAGTATTGCAAATACATTTGACTTAACAACAATATCAAATTGAGTTACTCACACATTTGATCAAATTAATAAAGTAAACACGGATGCACAAGCTGACTTAGACAATTTAAGATCGCAAATGACAGGATACATTTCACAGCTAAACGCTATAAGTTTTTCAACTCCTTTAGAAGCTGATGTACAAAAATTTGCAAACTATACAGTTGTTGAACATACATTAGACGGTGGTGCTGCAATAACTGGTGCTTCATATACTGAATCTTATTTCACTGATACTCTGGCAACATTAAAAGCACAACTAGCAACTGGTGACTGAACAACTATGATTAATAATGCTTCATATGAAGACTTAAAAACAATGGCTGGATATAATGGAGACTCAATTGTCTCAACTGGAACACTTGCTGAAACATTAAGTGCTTCTGACAACATTAAAACTATTTATACATGATTTAATGAGGCAAAAACAAATATAGAAAAGATTGATGGTTACATAAAAACTTATGAAGAGCTGAAAGTATTAGAAAGCAGCTTTTCAACAGTTGTCCAAACAGCACATATGACTACTGGGACTTTTGCAGGTAATGACTTTGCATCTGTTGACAATGCAGCGACATTAACAAACATTTTTGAAAAAGCTATCGTAGGAGCAGTTGGTAAAGCAGATGAATATCTTGCAGACCCACTTCAAGGAATGGACATCAAGAATTCATTAAATAAATTAAAAGGCATAGTGGATGTAATTAATGATCCAACGAGCAATCAAGCACTAGATAGCATAATAAGAGATCTAAATACTGCGACAGGTAATAACTATAGATATCCTAAAGAATCAATACTGAAGGCTGGAACTGGAAACATTTCTCAAGATACAGTAAATTGATTGTATGGAAAAACTATTTCAGAATTGAGAGAACAAATTCTTTGAAACTTATCTGCTGAGGAAAACACATGAAGTTCTAATGATTATGACTACCTAATATTTGATTTTTCTGGAACAGCGAATATCGACGGTCATGCTAATGACAGTAATTATATTCACGATGGTGATGTCAGAGGAGTGTATGTAACACTAGATCAAGAGGGACATAGTGATGGCACTACTTGAGGTTTGGAAAAAGCTGGTATAAAAACAGATTGAGACCATTGACTAATTCTTAATCCAAATGCACTTATTGATGGATCTCTTTCAGGGTCCGGTCCTAATGGTGAATATTCTACATTTGCTACAGGAGATCATGATTTAGGAGGGTTCATAAGATGAATCACATATGGTGGAGCTCAACATTCTAATGATACGAATTCAACTTATTGCGTTACATAATATTGGCCATGAAAAGACAATTGCAATAATTCTTTAAAACTAAATTAAATTCTATTGAAATATAAAAAAGTGCATCTCTAAGACAAATTCGAGAATTTGCAATACATATTATTCTATGAATAAGAATTAGATAAGGAAAC
>JAOZTM010000026.1 GCA_029942215.1 Metamycoplasmataceae bacterium
AATAAAGGTGTGGTAATAAAAGCTGGATATCATTGTGCCATGCTTATTAAAGAAATAACTGAAGGTCTATCTACGATAAGAGTTTCAATTGCTGCCTATAACAATAAAGAGGATATCGACAAATTAATGGATATCTTAACTAACGAAAAAGAATTCTAGACTTTATTTAATGTTTACAAAAATATTAATCCCGTTCACTTCTGAACCGGTTTTTTTAACTTCTTTTTCTATTATCTTAAAAACTTGAGGTCCAACATCAACATGATCAATGTCACCCTTTGAATTAACTATATGTACAGAATGCTTACTTCCTAGAAGAATATCATTCAGTGCATATTTAACAATACCACCTGATGAGTATGAATCTATTAAACCAACATCACTCAACACCTTTATATTGTTATAAATACTTTTAGTATTCATTTTAGTATGAGTTGATATCTCTTTGATTGTGTGGAAATGATGATTGTCATTTAAACACTTAAAAATAGAAATACGGTTCTGTGTAACCCCTACTCCTTGTTTTTTTAAGATTTCTTTTATTTTGTTATCTGTAAATTCCATAAAGAAATTATATAATAATTACATGAAAGTAATATTACACTTAGATTTAGATTCATACTTTGTTTCTGCTGAAAGAACAGTTAATGACAAACTACACGGAAAACCCGTTGTTATTTCTGGTGGAGAGAGAAGATCAATAATTTCTGCAGCTTCTTATGAAGCTAAAGACCTAGGAATATACGTTCCTATGCCTTTTTACAAGGCTTTGGAACTTTGTCCTGATTTAACCTTT
The DNA here is from genome assembly GCA_029942215.1 of Metamycoplasmataceae bacterium. Classification (GTDB taxonomy): domain Bacteria; phylum Bacillota_I; class Bacilli_A; order Mycoplasmatales; family Metamycoplasmataceae; genus Mycoplasma_O. The sequence goes on from JAOZTM010000026.1 coordinate 797, forward strand.
GTAAAACCAAACTTCTCTTTATATACAGTTTTATCATCAAAGGTGTTTGAGCTTATAAGTGAAAGATTCACAAAGAATATAGAAGTTGGATCTATAGATGAGTGTTATATAGATGGAACTGATATCTGACAAAAGTATGGAAGTCCTAAGGAACTGGCTCTAGAAATGCAAAAGGTTATATTAAAAGAACTCAAACTTCCTTGTTCAATCGGAGTTTCAAATAATAAATTTTTAGCAAAGATGTCTACAAGTATTAATAAACCTTTAGGAATCACAATTACAAAACCTGGAAGTCATGAAGAAGTTTTCTGAGAATGACCATTAGAAAAGTTTTATGGAATTGGAGGCAAAACAGCTTCAAAGCTCAATAAAATTGGGATTAATACAATTGGAGACCTTGCTAAATATGATCAAACGAAACTTAAAGATCTTCTAGGTAGAGTTGGACCAGACTTAATTGATAAAGCAAACGGAATAGGTTCTGATGTTATAGATTCTTCTCATAACGATTTAAAAGGAATTGGAAATTCCAAAACATTTATGGAGAAAGATTTATCTGAAAGAAAAGAAATACTAGATGAAATAATGAAACTAGTTCAAAAGGTTTCTTACAGAGCTGTAAAGAGAAACATGGTTGGAAGAGTTGTTTCTTTAGGAATTAAAGAAGTCGGTGGTAAAGAAATTAAAGTAAGGAGAAAACAAGTTACTTTAAGAAGACCTATAAATAGTTTCGATGATATAAAAGCAGAAATAATAGACTTATTCGACTTCATGTGAAAAGAAGAAACTATTAAATTTGTCAGTATTCATCTTGCTCAAATAGAGGATATATTTAAATCAACTTATCAAATGGCTTATGACGATGAAGTTATTGTTGAATCAAAAATAGAGAAAATAATTTCTGATACCAATAGAAAAATCAAATCAAAAATGGTTGTTACTGGTAAAGAATTTAAAATGAATACAAAGAAGAAACAAAATCAATCTAGATATCTAGAATCAGATAGAGCGTTAAAGCACTTTGATGAAGGTAAAAAATAATACTATCTTTGAGATAGTATTTTTATTGTCTCGTCGAAAGCTATTTTTCCAGCTTCTTTGATTCTATTATTTATATTTTCAACATTTGTTTCAGTAGATCCTATTGAATCAGAAACAACTTTAATGACTGATAACTTAACATTATTCTTATCTGCAATTTGAGCAACTGCAGCACATTCCATGTCATAAATGTCAATGTTTAAGGCACTTTTGAGAGCATCTAATTCTTTTACATCATCAATGAATGACGAACCTGAACCTAGATTATTATTCTTTTCAGATTTTAAATCATTAAGGAAGAATTCTTTTTCTCCTGGTGTTTGACCTCTTGTATATCAAGGAGTCTGAACATCATGGAAATAAATCTTCTCTGGAGTTATGATGTCATAAACATTAACATTCTTGTTTCCACCTACTGCTCCATAGTTAATAATTTCTTCAACATCAAATGAACTAATTAACTCTTGCGTAGCAGCTGCAGCATTTGCAATTCCTATTCCTGAATGTACAGCCACAAACTTTTCGAATACAGAAAAAGTAAATTGATTAATAGTCTTAGTTTCAATTAAGTCATATGGAAATTTATTAATTTCATTTGGATCTGCTACTAATATACCTATCATTACATTCACCTTTCATAGATTAAAGTTTGTTCAGCAGTTAATGGTCTTTCCATTTCTATTAAGATATCGTAAACAATCTTCACTATCCTTTTGAACCCTGCATCAAAGTCTTTAACGATTAATTCTCTGTCCTTTTGAATACCTTCGTGCATTCTTCCTTCACACAGTTTATCTGCTGCGAAAATAACTTTATCCATTACAGATAACTCTTCAGCTAATGAAGTGTGATATAAAACTGCATTTAAGAATTCTTCATCATCTAACATGTATTCATTCTTGATTCAGTGATATCCACTTACAGAATGAAGTTCAAAATCTTGTAAGTGTTCGTGTTCAATTTCATATTTTTCTAGGAAATTACGTTGTCTTTCAGGACTTCAAGACTTTGTAATATCGTGTAAACAACCAATCGCTCACGCTTTTTTAGAATCAACACCTGCAGCTTTAGCAATCCTAGGAGCAATTGAACCAACAGCTTGTGAATGCTTATGTCTTTCGTGATCTAACATGTTCGCCATAAGTTCTGGAATATATAGATAGTTAGAAGAAATATATTTCATAACCTCTGGTTCAACATTATTTAAGTAACCTTTTCTAAATCAAGAAGAAGCGAAATCATATAATGGATTATCCATTAATAAAGCATCGTATCTTTTAATGTTGATTTTAGAAAAATCTCCAGCTCTTTTAAAGATTACTAATTTAACATCTTTAACAATATCGTTTATTTGTTTTCATTTGTTTAATTTGTAAACATTGTCTGATCCTAATAAAAAGAATAATTCATCATTAGGATACTTCTGTTTGAAGTATTTAACAGTATCTATCGTATATGAAGTGCTTTTCCTATTTACTTCAAAAGCAGATACTTCAGCCTTTTCTGGCTTAACTAAATTAAGCATATCAATTCTACTTTGACCATCAACATATTTGATTTTAGACTTGAAAGGAGACTTGAAAGCTGGAACAAAAATTAGCTTATCAAGTCCTAAAGATTCGATGGCATAGTTAGCAACACTGATGTGTCCTTTATGTACAGGATTAAATGATCCTCCAAAAATTGCTATTTTCATATCCTTATTATAAATAAAAATCGTTTAATTAAATTATTGAAAGTGTTTATAATAACCCTATGAGTAAATACAATGCAGATAGTATAAAAGTACTAAAAGGACTTGAAGCCGTAAGGAAGAGACCAGGTATGTATATTGGCTCTACGGATTCATCTGGTTTACACCATTTAGTATGAGAAATAGTGGACAATGCGATGGATGAGGTCCTTGGCGGTTTTGCTAATAAAGTTAAATTAACCATGAAAAAAGATGGTTCAATTTCAGTAGAAGATAATGGACGTGGAATACCGGTTGGAATACATAAAGAAAGTGGAAAGTCAGCAGTTGAATTAATATTTACTGAATTACACGCTGGTGGAAAATTTGGTGGAGAATCATCTGCATATAAGACTTCAGGTGGTCTAAATGGGGTTGGATCTTCAGTTGTTAATGCACTTTCTAATAAATTGATAGCTTCTGTATATAAAGACGGTGTTGAATATGAGACAATTTTCAATGGTGAAGAAATCATTAAAAAGACACAAAAAGTTGGAACAACGACTAAAAAGGGAACAAAAATTACCTTTTTCCCATCATATGAAATTTTTAAAGGTGCTAAATTAGACTACGAACTGATAAAAGAAAGAATGCAAGAGTCATCTTTCCTTATTTCAGGTGTAGAAGTGTCTATTAGATCAGAAATTCATGATGAAAAAGACACTTTCGTATCAAAAGACGGTATTAGAGAGTTCGTAGAATTCTTAAATGAAGCTAAAACACCAGTAACTAAGGCAACTTCATTTAAAGGAACCTTCCATAATGTAGAAGTAAGTATCGGTTTCCAATATACAAATGACTATAATGAAACAATAATTTCATTCGTAAACAATATTAAAACTCAAAATGGTGGAACTCACGAAAAATCACTTAAATCAGCATGAAAGAAAATTGTTACTGAATACGCTAAAGAACAAAAACTTCTTAAAGGTAAAGATGCAACACTTGAACTTGGAGATGTTTTAGAAGGTTTAACTGCAATAGTATCTGTTAATGTTCCTGAAAACATATTAGGGTTTGTTGGACAAACAAAAGATTCACTTAGAACTCCAGAAGCCGGAAAAGCTGTTGAGGAACTATTAACTAAGTACTTTACATTCTGATTACAAGAAAGAAAAAAGGAAGCACACAAGGTTGTTAAGAAAGCTGTTGATGCTTCTTCAGCTCGTAAAGCTGCTCGTAAAGCTAGAAGTGATGCAAGACAAGTTAAAAACAAGTTAGGTAACAAACAAATCCTTTCTGGAAAACTAACTCCTGCTCAATCAAAGAATCCTTTAGAAAGAGAACTTTACTTAGTAGAGGGTGATTCAGCTGGTGGATCTGCCAAATCAGGTAGAGATAGAACTTTCCAAGCTATATTACCACTTAGAGGTAAAGTTGTTAATACTGAGAAAGCTAAATTAATAGATATATTAAAGAATGAAGAAATCGGAACAATAATTACAACTGTTGGAGCTGGTGTTGGTAAAGAATTCAATATAGAAGAAGCTCAATACGGAAAAATAGTTCTTATGACCGATGCTGATACTGATGGCGCACATATTCAAATACTGTTATTAACATTCTTATTTAGATATATGAGACCGTTATTCGAAGCTGGAAGAGTATATATAGCTATTCCCCCTTTATATAAAGTATCTAAAAAGACTGGCGGAAAGATGCAATTCGAATATGCTTGAGATGAAATCGAACTTAAAAAAGTACTTACAAGAATAAAAGGTGGAGATATCCAAAGATATAAAGGTCTTGGTGAGATGAATGCAGATCAACTTTGAGATACAACAATGAATCCCGAAACAAGAACAATGATTAAAGTATCTATAGATGATATGGCAATTGTTGAAAGAAGAGTTTCAACATTAATGGGTGATCAAGTAGAACCTAGAAAGAATTGAATTAATAAAAATGTAGAATTTACGATGGAAGATGATTTCGAAATAGAATAAAAAAGGAGCAACTATGAGTAATATTAAAGAAAATATAATCCATATGTCATTAGACAAGATCATGTCTGATCGTTTTGGTCGTTATGCAAAATATATTATTCAAGGAAGAGCTCTTCCTGATGCTCGTGACGGATTAAAACCTGTTCAAAGACGTATTTTATTCTCTATGTCAGAGTTAGGATTAAGTCATAATAAACCATTTAAAAAATCAGCTAGAGTAGTTGGAGATGTAATTGGTAAGTACCACCCTCACGGAGATTCTTCAATTTATGAAGCTATGGTTCGTATGTCACAAGATTGAAAAATGAACATGCCTTTAATTGAAATGCATGGTAATAATGGTTCTATAGATGATGATCCAGCTGCTGCTATGAGATATACAGAAG
>JAOZTM010000027.1 GCA_029942215.1 Metamycoplasmataceae bacterium
TGATATGGCTGCCCCTGTTAGATTCGAACTAACGCATGTCGCTACCAAAAAGCGATGCCTTACCGCTTGGCTAAGGGGCAATATGGTGGGGGAGAAGGGATTCGAACCCCTGAACCAGAAGGAAGTGGGTTACAGCCACCCGCATTTGACCGCTTTGCTACTCCCCCATATTGCACTAATGTGCTAAGTCATTATAATATAAAATTATTTAACTTTTAAATTTTTGTGTGGTATTTCAGTAGGTGTTTTTCTTTCGAAAAGAATTACCTCTACTAATGAAACTCCACGCTCGTCATAGTTTTCAATAATTGTTCCTGATTGACCTTTAGCAGGACCGTCAACAACTTCAACTGTTGTTCCAACAATGAATGGAGTTTTGATTTTTCCATCGTGGAAGTCAGTTGTAATCTTCTCAACTGATTTTTCCATTTTTCTAATTTCTAAGTTTGATACTGGAGTAGGTTTAGCTCTGTGTCCAGATGATCCAACAAGACCTGTAACGTATTGTGTATTACGAACAATAAATCATGCTTCGTTAGTCATATCCATTAATAAGAAAATATATCCAGGGAAAAGGTTTCTTTGCTTAACTTTATACTCTTCTCCGTCATTTCTTTTTTCAAATTCTTTAGGTGTTAAATGAGGAACTTGCATTATTTTGAAGTCCTCGATTATGTGTTCCAAATCTTCTGAAACTACTCTATTTCTTAATGACTCAATAACTTTTTCTTCTTTTCCAGAAATAGTTGTAATCATATATCATCTTTTATTGTTATCCATTTAAACCAACTCCTCATATATTTCATAATGTCGTAAAACCAATTGCGATTCCAAATAGAATCATTGCAGCTATCGAAACAAATGCCATTACAATAATAAAAGTTTTATTATTTTCTTTGGCCGAAGGTCATCTAACCCTCTTTATTTCTTTAAAGAACTTTTTAATTCAGTTCATTATTTTTCTTCCTTGTGCAGTGTTTGTATTCCACAACTCTTACAAAACTTATTCTTTTCCAGTCTTCCCTCTACGGACTTGACTGTAAAATAGTTTTTTCTTTTACATTCGCTGCAAGCAAGCGCAATTTTTTTCTTAGACATGCTGATATTATACTTATTAATAACGAATCTGGTTAAGCATTTTTGTTTTTAACTTTTGGAAAGCTTTTCTAACTTCTCAATAAGTAGTCCCTTTTTCGATAGCAATATTCTTTAAAGTTTTATGATTCAAAACATGTTCTTCATAAACCAAGAGTTCTAAAGGAGACAAGGAATGCGCATCAAAAATGAGGCTTATAGATGTGTCTGAATCACTTAGAATATCAATAAAATCTGAATCAACCATTGATGCTTCATTAAGGTATCTGAATTTGTTTCCAGAGAAGTGACGACACTTATTTAAAGTAAAGAATTTAAGCTTTACAGAGTAATAAGAGTGTTCTTTTAGGCCTTTTGAAGGATCGAAGTCTTTACTGAGTTCAGGAACTTCGAATAAAAATTCGTAATAAATATCCTCTCACTCAATCGGTATGTATGAGTGAGTAGCAAGTACACTTCTAATAATTCTTCTGAATAAATTTTTGTATTTGAAATCAATTTCTGTGATTAATTTATTTTTGTTCATCCATTGTTTTGAACAACGCAATTCCAGTAGCAACTGAAACATTTAGAGATTGAACTGAACCGTCCATTTTAATATAAACGTTTTGATCTGACATCTTTAATAAAGGACTTGAAATTCCTTTTCCTTCATTCCCAACTATTAAAGCCATAGGGAAATTGAAAGATACTTCTTTGATGCTAGAACCATTTTCAATAGCTGTTGCGTATATTCAAAATCCCTCCTTTTTTAGTTTTGTCATTGCAGCATTTAAAGAACCAACTTTAATAAACTTAATACCAACGAATCCACCTGAAGAAACTTTTAGAACAGTTTCGTTTAAAGGAACCGCTCTTTCTTTAGGGAAGATAATATGTTTGATACCAAAAGCATTAGCTGATCTAATAATTGCCCCAAAGTTATGAGGATCTTCTATATGGTCAAGAACTAGAATTCTTTCAGGCTTATCTCTGATAATGTCATCGACAGAATAAAAGTTAAGCTCTGGTAATTCAGCAATAATCCCTTGGTGATTGACTGGTGTCATGTCATCAAGTTCTCTTCTTGTTTTAACAATAACTTGAATATCTTTATCGATATTAAAATTTGTTTCTTTTGTAACAAAGATCTTAGTTATTGGCATGTTCGCATCGATTGCATCCATGACAGAATTTTTTCCACAAATTAATTTTCCCATTTGATTCTCCTTTTAACTTCTTAAATAAGTTTCTTAGACTTAAGTACTTCTCTTAGTTTATCTGCTGCTTCATAATTCTTATCTTTTTTTAGTGCTTCTCATTCTTTAACAAGTGCTTTATCTTCTTCTGTAACAGTCTTATTAACAAAGTTAAACCCAATAAGGTTCATAACCTTGATTATTCCTGTTCCGAGCTTAGATGACGGGTTTTCATTGTATTGTTTAACAAGTTGATGAACATCCTTCATTGCAGCTGAGAAGTTTCATTTAGAAATGTTTAATGCTATTTCTTTTTCGATTCCTATTTCTGAATCTTCTATATTTTCAAGTTGAGCCTTGTTGAATATTTTTTCAAATTTTTCAACAGAGTTTTTAGCACTTGAAATCATTTCATCATTAATATTCATTGGTGCAGAATAAGCAGTTGACATTATTAAGTATCTGAAAGTATCTACTCCATGTTCTTTAGCAAATGCTTCTGCATCAAAAACATTACCAATTGATTTAGACATTTTCTCATCGTCTAACATCAGGTGTCCAACATGTCTTCATTCTTTAGTAATCGGCTTATTGTTGATCGCTTTATATTGAGCATCTTCGTTTTCATGATGTGGGAATAATAAATCTATTCCTCCACCGTGAATGTCAAGTGATTCTCCGTTTAAATATTTATTCACAAATAATGAACACTCTGTGTGTCATCCAGGTCTACCAGGACCTCATGGTGAATCAAACTTAATTCCTTTGTCTGTTTCTTTTCATAAAGCAAAGTCTCCGGGATGTTTCTTTTCACCCTTCTCTTCAAACTTCATAGTTGATAAGCTTCTATTAGAAAGTTCTCCATATCCTTCAGCATTCTCTACATCAAAGTAAACGTTAGTTCCAACTTGATAAGCAGAACCTTTATCAACAAGTTTCTCGATAAAAGAAATGATCTCCTTAATTGAACTTGTAACAGTAGGCATTTCGTTTGGTGTTGAAACGTTGTATTCTTTTAAAAGATTTAAATATTTAGTTGTGTACTTGTTTGCAACTTCTTCTTCTGTTGAATTAGTTTCAATAGCTTTAGTTATTATTTTGTCATCGATATCTGTGATGTTGTGAATAAAAAATACATCTTCACCAAGAAGTGATAAAGATCTATTGTAAATATCAAAAGTAACTATAGGTCTCATATTTCCTATATGAACTTCAGAGTAAACTGTAGGACCACACAAATAAATATTTTTCATTATATTTAACCTCAACCGTTTTCAGTCTTACTGTAAATCAAAGGTGCAACAACTCTGTAAGCGATAAGGATAATAATCATGTTTCCTCATATCTTAAGTGGAGATAGTAACAGGTGTCCTGTCATAGTTGTTATAAGCTTCTCGTGTACAAGAACAGTAGCTCCATCACCTAATCCTAGTAATGGTGTTGTAATAACCTCTAGTATCGCTGTAAAGGCGATAATGGGAAGTATTGCATTGAAGGTCTTGGCCTTGAGGGTGAATCGGAATACTAAAACAGCCAAGAACATGGATGCGACTCCGGAGAGCGCTATTGACATGAATACTGTTTTGTTAGTGATAAGTTTTGAAGCATTTTTGAAATCTGCTGATGGCATAAAGAACAATCATAAGAACACACCTACTAAGATAGTTCCAAGAATCATTAATGTTGCAACAAAGTTTATTATTGAATACTTTTGGTTTTCAGTTTCAACTGGTGCAGTTCTTTTTCATCTTCTGTTCATTAGGTAACCAATGATCCCAGGAATAACACCTGATGCTATTCATGCAAGTGTAAAGTAGAAGTGATAATAAGTTGGTCTAAAGATAAATGAAATTAAATCTGAGATAGCTCCAGTAAGTCCACCAACGATAGGCCCGAAAATAAATCCTGTAATTTTAACTGGTAATCCACCAGCCGCAAGTTTGAATGGAGGAAGAGCAGTTAAAGGAAAGAAGGCATTAAAGATCAAAACAAAAGAAACAGATGTAGCAATTAGGATGGCTACAAATGCAATTTTTCTGTTGTTTCATGTTCTTTTAGGAATTAAAAAGGCTCTAGCTACTTTAGTCATGTATTTATTATATATAAATAAAAATTCTATTTGTGATATTTAGAGTTATTTTTGATTGAAAATGCTCTGTATATTTGTTCGATCAACATTACTCTGAACATTTGATGTGGGAACGTCATTTTAGAAAATCTTATTTTGTTTGAAAATTGAGATTCATCAACACCATGTGAACCACCTATTATGAAAGTCATATTGTCTTCACTGATAAAAGAACTAAGTTCGTTTGAAGAATATTCTTTACCCTTTAAAGAACAAAGAATTGCTTTAGAACCTTTAGGAATATTTTCAATTATGTTTTTAGTTTCTTTTTCAATTTGTGTTGAAATATTTTTATGGTTAACTTCTTTAAGTTCAATGATATTAACTGTAGTATAAAATTCTAATTTCTTTAAATACGAAGTAAATAGAGTTTTGAACTCATTTTGTAACTTACCAACTGCTATGATATTAATTTTCATTTTTCACCCTTTTCAAATCTAGATGGAACATTAACATTTGAATGTCCGCTGGATTGATTCCTGAAATTCTTGAAGCTTGACCAATAGTTAATGGACGAATCTTTTCAAGTTTTTGAACTGCTTCTGTTGCAAGGTTCTGAACTTTAGTGTAATCAATATCTTTAGGAAGTTTTAACTTTTCAAGTCTCAACATTTTCTTTGCCATTGTTTCTTGTTTAGCAATGTATCCAGCAAGACGAATATTTACTCAAACTTCATAAATAAATTCGAAGTCAGAAACTTCTTTGTATGAGATTTCTGGCCTAGCTAAAACTTGATAAAGTGAAGGACCTTTAGTTATGTCATATTTCTTTGCAAGAGGATCATTTGAAGAAAGGAAAACATTCTTGAACTCTTCAATCTTTGCATGAATTTTTTTATACTTCTCAACAACGTAATCATAGTGTTCCGTAGGAAGTAATCCTATATTAACCCCAATTTCACTAAGTCTCTCGTCTGCGTTGTCATTTCTCAAAAGCAATCTATACTCTGCTCTTGATGTAAGAACTCTATATGGTTCTTTAGTTCC
>JAOZTM010000028.1 GCA_029942215.1 Metamycoplasmataceae bacterium
TTTGAAGTAAAGTTATTTTCATTAAAAGACTTTCCTTAATACTTTAATTAGTTTTTCATTTTGATCTTCGAAATCAGCAGGTATTGATTGTAGTCAAGCATTGTAATGATTTCTTTTTTCTTGGTTAACTTTAACAAAGTTCCCATCCTTGAATATATTTTCTTTTTTCTTTCTCTTGTCTTTTCAATAAGTTGATGTTTGGAATATGTATCAAATGAAAATACCGAATTCATCTCATAGAATTTCGTCATTAGTATACTTACTAAGTTTTTTATATGAAGATACAAACATGCTCTGATCGTTCTTGTTATTCATTAAGTCTTTTTCTTCTTTAACTAAAAAGTTCAACTTGATTGAATCGTTATATGCAAGTGCAACAAACGTAAAAAGAAATTTCATGTCTTTGTTTTTAAACTTTTTATTGTACTGTTTCATTAACTTCTGAGCTTTTAGCTCTGATTTAACTTGCTTTAAGTTTGTCAAAATGATCACCCACCTTTTCAAGTATTGAATTTATAAACTTATATGAATCACCAGGAACATAACCTTGAGTTAAGATAACCATTTCATTTATAACCAATGCACGATCAATATAAGAAAGCTCAAATGCACCATAGATCAAGATGGCTCTTTCTAATGGAGCCAATCTTGTTCAACTTCATCCATCTACTATAAACTTTTCAATTAAAGCTTTGAACTTAGTATAGTTTTTAGAAATTGATTCTATTTGTTTGATTTGTACTTCATTAAGTTTTTCTGAGTTTAAATCACCTGACGCATCAAGTGGTTTGTTATATAACTCAAATGTATAAATATAATTTATAACTTGACTTCTTAAGATTAATTTAGACTCTTTACCCATAGTCAAATTATATATTAATGATAAAAAAATAGCCCTTATTAGACTAGTTTAATTTTGATATTATTAGGTTTTGAATCTAGTAGATTGAAAACTAACATTTCTATTTCATTTGTTACTGATGTGAATGTTTTAGTTAGATCTAACTTCGCATCCTTAGTAATACTGATAGTAATTGAAACGTCATCGTTGTTTTTTGATAACTCTGCATCGGCTGATACAAACTTAACACCTTTAACTTTTTTAACCGCTTCTTTAGAAACGTCTTCGAATACTGATTTCTCTACTTGATAAATTTGATTAAGTGAGAAGTTGATTGATATAAATTCCATTATTTAGTTCCCCTTCCAACATACTTACCTGTTTCAGATGAAACTGTAATTGTTTCACCTTGTTTAATAAACATTGGTGCTTCAATTTCGAATCCAGTTTCTAACATGATTTTCTTTTGAGGATTATTAGCTGTATTTCCTTTTACTGCTTCAGGAGCTTCAGTTACTTCTAATTCGATGTTAGTATCCAATTCAATATCTAGAACTTCATTTTCGAATGTTCTTACTAATACTTGGTTACCTTCTTTAAGGAAGTTAAGTTCTCATTTAACTTTAACAATTGAGATTTCAACTTGCTCGAAAGTTTCACCATCCATCAATACGATGTTGTCACTATCGGCATATAAGAAACTCATGTTCTTTTTAGAGATATGTGCCTTAGCTACTTTGTCTCCACCTGTATAAGACTTTACGATTATTGCGCCAGATCTTAGGTTTTTAACCTTTACTTTAACAGTAGCTTGGCCTCTTCCTTGTTTAGAATGAGACGCAGTTAGTACTGTGAATATATCTGTTTTTTCTTGGAACGTTGTTCCTGGTTTTAATGTGTTTACACTGATCATATTTGACCTCCATATAATTGAATTATACATAAGGCATTGATTTTAAACAAAATAAAAAACAAAAAATGTTTTATTTAGACAGTATTTCATATCCATCAGAAGTAACTAGAACATCATCTTCAATTCTAATTCCTCCGAAGTTAGGAATATATATTCCTGGTTCTACAGTTATTACCATTCCAGCTTCAAGAATTGTTGAGAATTTAACGTTTGAAGTTACATTTGGTAATTCATGAACATCAATTCCTAATCCATGTCCAGTTGAGTGAACGAAGAACTCTCCATATCCTTTTTCAGTTATGTAGTCTCTACAGATCTTATCAATCTCTACAGTTGTAACTCCAGGCTTCACTGCTTCTTTCCCTCTTTTTTGCGCTTCAGTTAATACTGCTTCAATTTCTAATAACTTCTCATCAGTAACTGTTCCAACATGGAAAGTTCTAGTAATGTCTGAACAATATCCTTTTCAGATAGCTCCAAAGTCAATTGTTAATAGTTCTCCATCTTTAAGTTCTTTAGAAGATGGTTTACCGTGAGGTAGAGAACCGTTTGCACCAGAAACAACAATCGCATCGAATGATCCTTTTTCAGCTCCATGCTTTCTTAAAAGGAATTCTAGCTTTCTATCAAGTTCTAATTCAGTAACTCCTGGAACTATATCTTTAGATAATTCTTTTAATGCTGTCATTGCAATGTTTCCGGCTTTTCTCATTAAAGCAATTTCTTCTTCGTCTTTTATTATTCTAAGTGCAGCTCCAGATATAAGAACTATTTCAGCATCAGGGAATAATGTATCAAGTGCTTCTCTTTCAGAAAGCGTCATATATTCTTTCTCAACACCGATCCTTTTATATTCTCTTTCGCTAGCGAATGTTTTTAATTCATCCTTTTTAAATAAAATAACTGAAACGTTCTTTGCAGTTTTTTCAGCTAACTCAATGTAACGTGAATCAATTAAAAGAGTTGCTTCTTCTTTTTCTACGAAAAGAAAACCCGCAGAAGCTTTTAGTCCTGTGTATCAAAGTCTCATTTGCTCACTTGTTGAATAAATAACATCTAAGTTATTGTCTTCGAAAGTTTTTAATAGTCTTTTATTGTTCATAGTTCTCTTTTCTAATTTGTATGTACATTATCTCAAAACTAAACAAAAAAAGAGAAATTATTTTTTCTCTTTGTGATTAACTTGCTTGTTACATTTAGGACAAAACTTCTTCATTTCTAGTTTGTCTACTTGTGTTTTTTTGTTTATTTTAGTGATGTAGTTTTCCATTTTACAGTCTGTACATCTCATTGTTATACCAGTTCTAGCCATGTTGAGCCTCCTAAATTGATAACAATATTATACATTATTTTAAAAGTGCTATCTCTTCTTTATATATTTGTTTTTTCTCTACGTAGGGAGTTTCAAGAACTTTAATCACATTTTCAAACTCTTTACAATGAATGATTTTCTTCAGTGCTTTAGTACCAATGAAACCTTTCCCAATATTCTCATGTCTATCTTTATGAGCGCCTAAATCGTTTTTAGAATCGTTTATATGCAATACTTTGATCTTATCTAAAAGATTTGTTTCTTTAAGTTGCTTAATGAACGATTTGAAATCTTTCACATCGTATCCAGCATCTCAAACATGACAAGTATCTAAACAAACACCCAGTCTTGGATCGTTAACTTTGTTAAGTATTAATTCCATCTCTTCGAATGTAGTTCCGAGTTCCGTTCCTTTTCCTGACATTGTCTCTAAAAGAATAGTTACATCTTTAGTTGCTTTGAATATAGCTTTCAATGACTTTACTAAAGTATCAATTGATTCTTCTCTTGTTGAAACAGTATGAGCACCAGGATGTAAAACCATGTACTTAGCTCCTATGTAGTTCATTCTTTCACAATCTTTAATTAAGAACTCGATAGCAAACTCATGTTTCTCTACTGAAGCTGGATTAACTATATAAGGAGCATGAATAACAATATCTTCAGGTTTCATTGTTCCTTCTGAAAGAAAGTACTCAAGATTATACTTTTCGATTTCTACTCTCCTAGTATTTTGTGGAGCACCTAAATATATCATCATAGTATTAGCATTATTTGCAAGTGAAAACTCAAGAGAACCTTTAAGGTAATCCGGAGCTTTGAAAGGTGTGTGTGAACCGAGTTTTAACATAAAAAAATTATACAATGTATAGTTTATTTTAAGTCTATTTTATTTCTCATTTTGATTACTTCCAGTAACTTAAACTTTGTTTCTATATGATTTGAAACTGAGTCTACGAATACGTCTTCCATATGGTGAGGAACTTGAGCAATTGAAATTTCATGCTCTTGCGCTAATGTTCAAGTTGATCATTTAACATCCGAAGTAACAACCAAATCAATGCCTTGTTTTTTACACTCCAGTATTTCAGTTGGAATTCCAGTTCCTGGAAGAAAAGCTATTCTGCTTATTCTTTTGTTTTCATTCGTTACATTAGTAAATCCAACTTTTAAACCTAGTTTTCTTTGAAGTAGTTTTTTGACTTCATCTAAATTCATATCTATTTCAGCTTGGAAACCATAATCAACTTTTGGTATTCCTTTAAACTTTAATCCAATTGCTTTAGCAAATGCAGGACTCATACCTTCTTTTGCGATATCGTAATTTGTATGTGCAGCATAAACTGAGATACCTGTATTTCTTAACCTTTGATATAAAGATTTCTTGTATGGGAACTCAATGAATTGTTTTTCAAGTTCTTCTTGGTTATCTTCATTGAATAAGAAAGGGTGGTGAGTTATTATTAGCTCTGCACCTGTGTTTAAGGCCTTTTCATAAACTTCTTTTGTCAAGTCTAAAGCAACAACAACTTTTGTTATTTCTTGCTTACCATTACCTAAAAGAACTCCAACACTATCTCATTCTTCTGCAGATTTTAATGGGTAAAGTTGTTCTAATGTACTTGCGATTGATTTAAGTTTCATAAGAATATTATAAAGAAAAATAATGCATAGCATTATTGTTGTTACATATTTTCGAAGAAGTCTTTTAGCTTTTTCTGTTTTTGAGGTTGTCTTAATCTTCTGATAACCTTAGCTTCTATTTGTCTAATTCTTTCTTTTGTAACTTCGTATTTTTCACCAAGTTCTTCAAGAGTGTGAGATCTAACTTTGTCTCCATTTTTATCGACACCGATTCCATATCTAAAGATAATGATTTCTCTTTCTCTTTCGACATCGATATGTTTGTTAAGTGCTTCAAGAAGTAATTTAGTTAATTCTTCATGTGCAGCATAATCAAGCGGGTTAATTGTTGACTCATCTTCTACGAAGTCAGAGAATGAAGAATCATCTTCTTTACCAATTGGTTTATCAAGTGATATAGGATCAATATTAATCTTTCTAATATATCTAACTTTCTCAGCATCGAATCACATTTTGTCGTCTTCGTTAGCTCTTATAGCTATTTGCTCATCAGTTGGTCTGATACCATGCTCTTGATATAGTTCTCTTTCATACTTGATAATCTTATTGATTGTTTCAACCAT
>JAOZTM010000029.1 GCA_029942215.1 Metamycoplasmataceae bacterium
AAATTGACCTAATAAAAGGCAGTTATAGCCTTGTATTTTACCCCTTACTATAGTAAAGGAGTTTTTTATTCTCTTTATATTCTCTTCCTACCTTAGCTTCTTTCTCTCCATTTACCTTTACTGCATCTGCTGAAAACGTATTGTTTATTTGTAGCAATGATGCTCCAACCCCATATGTATCTACAGGAGCATTACTTGCTTCAAATCTTTTAATCTTCTCGACATTAAAACCAGAAGAAACAATTATCTTTACGTTTTGAGCACCAACTCTATCTAAAGCATTTCTTAATGATTTGATCTGAGTTGGAGTTACTCCGTATTCTTCATTGTTTAAAAACATTGTGTCTGATACACCTTCAGATGTATCGACTCTAACAGCCACTAGTTTGTTAGGGAATGCTTTGAATGCTTTGATGGAATCACTTATGACATCATTGTTGTAATCAACAAGAGCAACAAGCTTTTCGTCTGGAAAGGCTTTTTCATAAGCTTCCAATGTTTTAACAATATCTCCTTTATGCATCTGAATCAATGCATGAGGAATAGTTCCAACAGCAATACCATCATGATGTTCAATATGAGCATCTGTTACTTGCGTTGAGATTCCTCCAAGATTAATGGCGTAGCCATCTCTTGATTGATTTAGATAATGATCAGAACGATCACCCATAAAGATTAAGTTCTTTCCATTAGATACTTCAACAACATTTCTTGCATTCGTTGCTAGAGATGATTGTCTTGAAAGTATCCCATCAATTATTCCTTCGTATTCTCCGAATTCAAAATAGTGTCCTTCAAGTTCTAGGACAACTTCTTTATTTTGTATTAGAGATCCTTCTTCTAAATACTTGATTGAATAATTGGAAGTCTTAGTTTCTTTTTCTAAGAGTTCAAGAACTTCTGTCATTCCACAAAGAATGGCATTGTCCTTTCTTTGAAAGAACTGAAGAGTTACTATTGGAGTATCCTTCATTTCTTTTGATATTTTTGCTGTCTTGTAAAAATATTTAGCTGAGTACTTAAGCATATGTGATCTCCATTTCTTTTCCTTTTATTCAACCTTTGTGGAAAACAAGTTTTCCAATACCGAAGGTTAAAATGATTGGTATTAATAATTGCATGAATACAACGTTCATTCAAGCAAACCCATTTGTTCATCCATTTTCATTAAGGGTGAATATCTGTCCGTACAGTGCAACAGTTCCCATTCCTGAAGTTACACTTGTGACTGGGAATAGTAGTGGCAATGATGCTACTGCTATTAAAGCCATAAGTGAAGACATCAATGTTGGAACGATTAATATCTTAGGCTTCTTCATGAAGTTATTCATTTGAAGCATAGATGTTCCAAGACCAACTGCAAAGGCTTGTGTCAACTTCCCTGTTGCAAGATAAGTCATTATTCCAAAACTTATCATTTGAGCAGACGTAGCTGCAATTGCTGCAGTTGCTGCATCGCCATGAAGAGCAAGTGATATTGCAATAGCTGCTGAAGACGTAGGAAGTGATAATGCTAATCCCATTATCAATCCAAGAACAGGAGCTAGTAAGATCGCTATTCAGTGTCGTTTGTTAATTGTATGTTCGACAGTTCATTCCATGAGAACAAGAATTGTAGAGGTTGCATAAGTCAAGAAGAATGAAAGAGTTATACCTATCAACACTCCTATGATAGGAACAATGATAATATCCAAGAACGTCTTTCATTTGATGGCTTTGAAGAAATAGACAAGTGCTACACCGCCTATTCAGGCACCAAAGACATCCCCAGGAAGGAAAAGCTTTGTATTTATGCCTATTGATGCACTTCAATCAATTCCGTTGCTGTAAGAGGGCTTTAAAAGTGAATGCCCAATAATGAAAGCTCCAGCTCCAAGAGCAAAGATTTGTAAGGGATTCAGTTTTAACTTAACTCCAATACCAATACCGATAGCAAAAGGAGTTATATAAGTAAACCCATTTTTTACATTATCGATCATGATGCTGAAAGCATTATGTTGGTTGATTGCTAAAAGTCCAATTATTGATCCTACTATTAAGGACGCAATAAAACCTCAGGTCATACCAATCATAGACCCAAGTCATATTGACTTATGATCTATCTCTTTATTTATTTTCATAGAAAACTCCTTGGAGTCTCTGACTTAATTGTGGTTTTACACTTAGTGCAATAACTATATTCAGACTATTACTGTCGGCTCAGGAATTCCACCTGCTCATGCTCCGAAGAGTACGATGGCTATAACATCCGGTCGGGATTAAACCCTGTCAGGAAACTGCAACATTGTGTTGCTTAAGTATTATAAATGAATATAAAAAAACTACGTAAGTAGTTTAAAAAGCATTATCTATAATAATTAAATATTTTTCTTCGAGCTCTCCGATTTTTTCAGAATTAAAAGATAATTCATGAGAATTGATTTTTCAAGCGGGATCGATATTAAAATAAGTAATTTTTTCAAGACCGTTTTCGGGAGAAGGTTCAACCATTACTTGTTCGTGCTTTTCTTTGAACTTAGATGTTCCAGCCAACACAAAACAAAGATCGCCCATTATAACTTCTTCGCTTTCGTAATCAATTGATAAAACAACTACAGGGTGGAAACCTTCGTATTGTTTACCAGTTGGATTTATGTCGGTCATTATTATATCTCCAACATTAAAATTTTCTGGCACGTTCAATAACTTTCGAATCTTTATTAGAAAATTTAACTGCATGATTAAAAACTGAAGGATCTGCATAAACTGTTTTAGAAGAGTTTTTAGGTGAAACATGAGAAGCAGGAATAGCTGTTGCTCTTAAATGACGTAATGAATTTTCTGATAATTTAAATGACATTTTGTCCCCTTTTCTAATTTACAATAAAATTATACACCAAAAATAAAAGTGAGAATTCCTAAATTTTTTTAGATAATAAAAACTACGTAAGTAGTTTAAAGATGTTTTTTCTTAAGTGCATCGAATTCTTTTTGATTGATTATTCCTGCATCAAGAAGTTCTTTACCTTTTTTAATTTCATCCATACCTGATAGAGCTCCGCCACCTGCAGCAGTTCCACCTCTTTTTTTGATTTTCTTGTTTTCTCTAATAAGAACATGTAATGCATCATCGAATTTTTTACCAGTATCTTTTTTAACTTTAGAAAGAGCTATTCTTCCACTAGTTGTAGCTATTAGTAATGATGATGATAGGAATGAAGTTTTTAATTGTGAAGAATTAACATCATCAATATAGAACGTTGTAAAGTCAGTGTTCTTAAACTTTTTGTCAGCCTTGATCATTCTTTCATCAGTAAGAACCATGATTGCATTGTTCCTACGTGTTCCTCCTAGTCCTGTAAAGAAGAATTCTCCAGCAACAATACCAATTGGTGTTTCATCGTCTCCAATAACATCTATTGCTGCTTTTAAATCTCTTTCAGAACCAAGGAATGATATACCACCTTGTTTTGCATCTTCAATTGTAAATCCATTTTTGGCAATGATGCCCATAAATTTATCGTAATCCATTATTTCTCCTTTTCTAGTCTTGCTAGATCTCTTTTTCTTTTAGCTTCTAATTCTATCTCTATTCTTTTTGGTACTACTGACTTCCTGTTTTCAGATCTTCAAGCGCTATATACGAAGTAAAGTGCTAAGAACTGGAACAAAGGAATCATTATTCCAATAGCGATTGATACTATTGTTGATTCAGATTTGAAATACCTCGCAGCAATTCATAATAGGAATAATCCGTAGATACCTCCAATTGCAACTGGTATTAAGAATCATACTCATCATAAGTTAGCTATTGTAAACGCCATTGGTGAAGTTAATCAAAATACTATTGCAATAACTTCTGTTGCGAATAACAATATCGCCAATATGATTGTTGGTATAAAGTAGTTTCTTATATTTGTCATTTTAAATAAAAAAAATAAACTTAATTATTTTTTAACCTTAATTTTAACTGCGTAGAATTTACCTGTAAATATTTTAGCAAGCATTCCTTTTTTAACAATCTTAACAATAACTTTTTGAGTATCGCTAGCTGTGAATGAAACTTCGTTAGAAATTTGTTTTCCATTTGATCTTTCAAGAACGAATGTTGCTTGACCTGTCATTGGGTAATCGAATGTTCCACCAATTGGTGAATCTGTTCCTAAGATAAATGGTACAGCATTTTTCTTACCAAATGCTGAAGCAATACCTGCAGCAACTTTATCTGATGTTGAACCAACTAGTTCTCCATTGATCTTTGCGTCAACACGAAGACCTCCTGAGAAGTTAGCTCCCATACCTGTCTTAAATTTAATTTTCATTTTTGCCATATTAAGCTCCTTAGTTTAAAGTCATTTATTAGACTAAAGCAATTATACATAAAAAAAGACAAGATTAAGTCCTGTCAAGTTTCTCTCTATGTAAGTAATCAATGATAGCCTCTCCAAGTCCATTCTGAGAAACATCTGAAGTATAGTACTTTGTAATGGATTTAACTTCATCTGAAGAGTTATCCATTGCATAAGAACTATTAACTACTTCGAACATAGAGATATCATTAGCTGAATCTCCAATACCCATAGTTTTAGATAAATCTACTTCTAGTTGTTTAGCTAAAACTTTAATGGCTTCTCCTTTAGATACATTAAGGTTTGTAACTTCAAGATGGTTTGGTTTCATTCTTGCTAGTTGTAGATCAAGTGCTTTAGCAAACTCATTAATAAGTTCAATCTTTTCTGGAACATCATAGAATTCAATTTTGAAGATTTCAGATTCAACAGTTGATATTTCTTTGATCTCTCTAGAAGAAACCATAGCATTCTTTACAATCTCTCTTGTAGACTCAGGAGTACATTCATTTACAAATACTCCTTCTTCGTCTCAAAAGATAGTTGCAATTTTGTTTTCATTAGCAAACTTTAATAATTCATTTGCTTTAGATATTTCAAGCTTTGATTTAAAGATGAAATCCTTTATGTCTCTATCGTAGATAGAGGCACCGTTTGAAGTGATTACATATCTTGTGTTTAATTTGTCAGCTAATGCATCCATATTTTCAAAGAATCCATTACCAGTAGCGATAACAAATTCAACATCAAGTCCTTGAGCGAAGTTGATGTCTTTTATTGTTTGTGGATTAAGTTTATGATCTCTTCCATATATAGTTCCATCTACATCTGAGAATATAATATTTTTCATATGTGAATTATACCATTATGGTT
>JAOZTM010000030.1 GCA_029942215.1 Metamycoplasmataceae bacterium
GATTTCGGAAGATGAGCTATGCCTTGATATGAAATCAAAGCACTTAGAGCTGAAAATATTGATGTACAAATATTTGGTAAAGTGTTCTTCCCATTCGTTGGTTCAGAGAACGGTTATAGGTCACATAGAAAAATGGTTATTATAGATGGAGAAAGAGTTCATACTGGTGGAATTAATATCGGTGATGAATATGCAAACCTTGATAAGAACTTTGGACGTTGATTAGACTTCCAAACTATCATGACTGGTGAAGCTGTAAGATCTTATTCTTTACTATTTATAGATGATTGAAAAATTGTTACAACTAGAAGTCTGTCAATCGAAAAATATGTGATTGAAACTACTGGTGGAAAATCAAGAACAATTCTTGTTGAAGATTCACCTGAAGTTAAAGAACCTATTTTAGAAGATTCAATATTAACTTGAATTCTTAATGCTAAGAAATCAATAATTCTATCAACTCCTTATTTTGTTCCTAGTGACAAAATTATTGCTGCACTTAAAGTATCTGCAATGTCAGGTGTTGATATAACAGTCTACATACCTGGTAAGCCAGATAAGAAGACTGTGTTAATAGTATCAAGGTATAGAGCAGAAGAACTATCTCCATATGGAATAAAGTTCAAAGAAACTAAAGATACGCTTATACATTCTAAATTGGGTGTATTCGATGACAAGTACGCGTATATAGGAACAGTTAATTTAGATCTTAGATCTTTATATTCACAATTCGAATTCCTTAACTTAGTTCAAGGACCAATTGTTAAAGACATAAAGGCTTTATTAATGGAATACGATAGTTATTCAATTCCAGTTAACGTAGAACGTTATAAGTCGTTCTGACCGAAAAAAATCATTATTAGAATCGGAGTATTTATATTCTCTCCATTAATGTAATGTTGTATAATATTAATAGAAATAAAGGAGCTCAAAATGGCATCATTTAAAGCAAAAATTACAGATCCAGTAGGACTACACGCAAGACCAGCATCAGTTACTGTTGCTGCAGCAACAAAGTTTACATCAAACATAACTATAGAATCAGATGGAAAATCAGGAAACCTGAAATCAATCATGAACATTATGGCAATGGGAATTAAACAAGGTGCAACAATCGAAATATCAGCTGAAGGTGATGACGCTGAGCAAGCAATTTCTTCTATTAAAGAAACAATGGAGAAAAATAACTTAATCTAAGTTATTTTTATTTATGAAATTAAACGGAATAGGTGCCTCATCAGGTGTTGCAATTGCTAAAGTATTTGAGTTAGAAGAAGCTCATGTTGAAATAGTAAAGTCAAAAGCGACTCCTGCTGATGAAATTAAAAAATTAGATAAAGCTATCGCTAAAACAGTTACTGACATAGAAGCAGTAAAAGCTAAAGCTATAGAAAACATTGGTCCTGAAGAAGGTGCTATTTTTGATGCGCACATTCAAGTTGCTACAGACCCAATGATGTTAGATGAAATTAAAGCTCTTATTAATGAAGAAGAAATAAATGCAATATATGCATCATCAACAATTTCTAAAAAATACGTTGAAATGTTTGAAAACATGGACGATGAATATATGAAAGAAAGAGCTGCTGATATTAAAGATGTTTCAAAGAGACTAATTAATAATCTTGCTGGTGTTGAAACTGGAAATATTTCTTCAATTGATGAAGAAGTCATTGTTGTTGCTAATGATCTAACTCCTTCTGATACTGCGCAACTTAATAAGAAGTTTGCTAAAGGGTTCGCAACTAATATTGGTGGAAGAACTTCTCACTCAGCAATCATGGCTAGATCACTGGAAATACCAGCGGTACTGGGACTTGGGACAATTTCAGAAGAAGTTAAAACAGGGGACATAATAGCTATGAATGGTGATACAGGTGAAGTTATTATTAATCCAACAGATAAAGAAATCGAAGCTTTTAAAGCTGAATCAGAAAATCTTTTAAAAGAAACTGCTGAAGCTCAGAAATTTAAAGGTAAAGAATCAAAAACAAATGATGGACACGAAGTTGAAATTGCTGCAAACATTGGATCAATTGTAGACCTAAAAGGTGTTCTAGAAAATGACGCAGAGGGTGTCGGACTGTTTAGGTCTGAATTCCTTTACATGGATGCAAAAGATTGACCAACTGAAGAAGAACAATTTACAGCTTACTCAGAAGTTATCAAAGGTATGAATAATAAAAAAGTTGTTATACGTACTCTTGATATTGGTGGAGACAAAACTCTTGAGTACTTTGAGTTCCCGAAAGAGATGAACCCGTTTCTTGGTTATAGAGCTATAAGACTTTCTCTTGATAAACCTGAAATGTTTAGAACTCAATTGAGAGCTTTAATAAGAGCTTCTGAATTTGGTAAGCTTGCAATCATGTTCCCAATGATCGCAACTATCGATGAATTTTTAAATGCCAAGAAAATTTATACTGAAGAATTTGAAAAGCTTAAAAAAACAAATTCAAAAATTTCTGATGAAATTGAAGTTGGTATGATGGTTGAAGTTCCAGCTGCTGCAGCAATTGCAAAACAATTCGCAAAGCATTCTGACTTCTTCTCAATCGGAACAAATGATTTAATGCAATACACAATGGCTGCAGATAGAATGTCTGAAAAGGTTTCATATCTTTATCAACCGTTGAATCCTTCAATTCTTAACTTAATAAAGATGACTATCGATGGTGCCCATTCAGAAGGTAAATGAGTTGGAATGTGTGGAGAAATGGCTGGAGACAAAAATGCTGTTCCAGTTCTACTTGGACTTGGTCTTGATGAGTTCTCTGTGTCTGCTTCTTCAGTATTAAAAGTCAGAAAACAAATTTCTGAAATCTCTTTCAAAGAAGCTCAAGCACTTTCTCTAAAGGCTATTGAAAGCTCAACTGAAGCCGAAGTTCAAGCCTTAGTTTCAAAGTTTAATAAATAATAACAAAGTTATGTATAATTATTTTGTTAAATGCAAGTGTAGTTTAATGGTAGAACTTTAGCCTTCCAAGCTAACTACGAGGGTTCGATTCCCTTCACTTGCTCCAATCATTAAATTGACCAATAAAAAGACACTTTGTGTCTTTTTATATTAAAATATAGATATGAAAAAATTTATTGCAACAAATAATGACCACGGTAGGTCTTTAATAAAATTCGTTAATAAAATGTTTCCTGGTATTCCTAAATCTAGAATGGAAAGAACATTCAGACAAAAAGATATCAAGATCAATGGAAAACGTATTTCAGATAAAAAGTATAAAGTCCAAGCTGGCGACATTATCATTGTTTACGCATTAGTTTCAGAAGTGAATGCTGTAGTTGAGCCTATTAAAGCTGATATAAATTTCAACACTATTTATGAAGATGATCAAATTTTAATCGTTGATAAGAAACCTGGTGTGGCTATACATGATGAAAAGAACTCGTTAGACAGACAAGTTCTTGCTTACTTGAAATTCGTAAAGAAAGATTCATTTACTCCTTCACACGTTGGAAGAATAGATAAGAGAACTTCTGGAATTATGGTTTACGGAAAAACATATGAAGCTGTAAAATCTTTAAACGAAAAAGCCGATAAACAAAAAAAAGTATATGAATTCAAATCTGATCTTGCAAAAGATATTACAACTGATTTTAAGATTACTCATGATGAAGATTATCAAAGAGAAAAGTGTGGAGCTTTCGGTAAAGAAACAAAAACGATTTTTTGAATTGAAAAAGGAAGAAAGTACGCAGAACTTGTTACTGGTAGAAAACACCAAATCAGAGCATCTCTTTCAAAATTAGGAGTACCTATTTATGGAGACAAAAAATATGGCGGTAAAACAGCTACACGTCTATTCTTACACGCTACTTATATTAAGTTCAGTGGGCTTGAAGGGGATATGAAGTATTTAAATGGTCAAGAGTTTTGGTCTAAACCCCTTTGATAATTTGGTAAAATTACATTATGAAAACTTTAATAATAATTCCTATTAAAAATAGAGAAACAGAGCTTCTAGCTACTGTTGAAGAAGTTCAAAAAAATTCTAATGGAATGGACTTTTTGTTTATTGATTATGGTTCAACTGATAGAACTAAATATATTCTAGAGAACAATGAGATCAATAGAATTCAATTACCGCTAAAAGGAACTTACGAAGATGCAGTTGGAATTGGAATTAAATTTGCGCACGACAATGGATACGACAATGTAATTCAGTTTGATGTGTTTAAAGGATTGTCATCAACCGATTTAGTTTACTTTGAAAGAAGTATGTTAAATAATAAAGTTGATTTGATTCTTGGTTCTAGATATCTTGAAAAAACAAATAATAAAATCAGGAAACGTTTTTATATAAGAGTATTAAAGGTTGCTATAAAAATAGTTTCTAAAAAAAGAGTTACTGATCCAGCGATAAACCTAAGAATGATGAATAGGAAAGTTATGAAAGTGATTATCGAAAATGAAGAATGGTCATTAACTCCAGCTTCTATCTCACACTTATTAAGAGCAGGCTTCAATTTTATGGAATTACAAATTACTGAGCCTAATAAAGAACTAAGAAAAAAATCAATAAACAAGTTTAAATTGTTAAAATATGTTTGATTTCAATTGTTGACAATATTATTTGTGCAACCATTCAGAAAGAAGGTTAAATAATGAAACATCCATGAGTTAGTGAAACGATGGGGGAGTGAATCAATATTGGTTTGCCAATATTCCTTTTAGTTATTTCGATTTCTTCTTTCGTATGATTCTCAATAGAAGTTAAAAGAAAGAAAATCATGTTCAGACAAATGGCAACATGATTAACTCTTAATATAATCTTTACATTACTTGTTATTTACGTATTGATAATTGCTTTATTACATATTTACTACGTAACTAATGCTGGAAACATATTCAATATGTTTACGCATTACGTATTCGGAATAGATCTTGATGGTGGGAAGCAATGAGTTATCCTTCTGATACTTGGGTTCATCTCATACATACTTCTTAAGTCATTACAAAATTCACTTAAGATTGCAAGACTTGATAAAAGAGTTGACGAATTGAATAAAGAAGTTGCAATTCTATCTGGGAAAGTTAATAACTCAATTAACTTTGATAAAAAAGTTGCTAAGGCTCCAAAAGTAACAAAAACTAAAAAGAAAATTAAGACTAAAAAATAGTTCAAAACAATCAAAATAGATGAAAATACCTTAGGGTATTTTTATATAATTATTTAATGGATG
>JAOZTM010000031.1 GCA_029942215.1 Metamycoplasmataceae bacterium
TCAGCGGCTTCAGTAGCTTGTAATGTTATTAAGTCTTGGTCTTGTTGAGCATTCAATGATTTACTATTAGTTAAGTCTTGATCGGCTTGTCCTTTTAATTGATTAGCAGCTCCGGAATCTCTTACTGCATCAGCCTTTAGACTTGAAGCAGTTGACTTATCTTGATTTGCTTTTGAAAGAGCATTTTCTGCAGTATGAGTTACATCCTTTGCTTTATCATGTTCAGCAGTTGCTGTACTCAATGCTGATGTTGCTGAGTTATAAGCAGCTTTAGTAGAAGACACTATTGCTTCTTTAGCTTTTATATCTGTAGCATTCTGTGACTTGTTGCTTGTGGCGATATCAAATGCTTGCTTTTTAGAATCATAATCTATTTGAGCAGCTGCTATTGTAGGATCATTAGCAGGTAATCCGTCAAGATGATTTTTAGCAGTATCCATTACAGCTTTAGTATTCGATACTGTTGAAGCAAGTGCTGAAGTCAATCCTTTTTCTGTAGCAAGTTCAGCTTCGGCTGTAGTGAATGCAGATTTTGTTGTTGCTTCTGTACCTTGAGCCGAAGTGAGTGTTGATTGTTTTGTAGACTCATCAGCTTTTGCTGTTTGAAGATTTGTATTAGCTGTAGCAATTGCAGATAAGGCAGCTTGAATATCTTTTTCATAATCAATAACATCTTGATCCGCTTTAATAATATCTTTCTCTAATTGAGATACAAGCGCTTCTAATCTTGTTGTGTTAGCTTCACTTCTTTGGATATCTTGTTCTTTATTTTGTCTGGCATTTACAGCTGGTTTATAATGATGATTATCATGTTCGTTGAAATGAGTCGTTGCATAATCTTTAGCCTTTAAGGCGAAATTCATGGCTTCTTGAGCAGGATCGTGAGCAGCTACGGCAGCATCATGAACAGTAACAGCTGCTGGAATTAAGTCTTCTGTATAGTATCTAATAGAAGCATGATTTGTTTTAACATCATCAAGAGCATCAATTCTATCTTCAGTAGTTTTGATTTCCCTTTCTTTATTTACTTGATCTCTATCCATATTAGTAATCTCTATATTCTTAAGTCCAAGAAGTTCAATCTGATGATTCAATACTAACTGTTGAGTAGCAATCGCATCAAATCCATCTTTTCATTTTGTATAGAAATCAGATTCTTCAAATGCTATAACTCTTTTAAGGAACGACTCTGCAACTTCTTTAGCAATAGAACTATTGATATCAAAGTTCAATGGTGTCTTTTGTAATTCTGTTTCAATACTATCAAGCAATATATCTGCTGAAGGACGAGTCGCTGAAGGAGCTAAGTCTAACTTAGATATACTTGTATCTGACGTAAGCAATTCAAATAAAGCTATTGTTGGTTCTGCTGTTTTGAATATATCTTTCATAGCTAGATTGAAGTCTCCAGAATTAACTTCAGCTATCTCTGCAGCTGATGGAGCTTTTTGCATTCCAAGAATACTTGCCATTGCTGCCATCTTGGCTTTTTCATATGTATGAGGTAAGAATTCAAATAATCTTTGATATCCAATGTCATGTGTTCCATATCCGTATGACATAGGATATGTAAGAGCTGAATTAATCTTGTTCATTAGTGTGGCGTGTTTTGAATCAACTGTTAATGTTGCAATAGCAGATGTAGCAACTGCAGCAACAGCAACACCGGTGATTCCATTAATACCAACACCTACTCATCTTGATACAACAACACTGTTTCTTGAAATAGTTTTGGAATTATTGTCTATATCTTTAACTTTAGGTCTAAAAGCAGATTTAAGGAACTTTCTAAAGATACGGCCAAACAATCAAGTAATAGGTAACGTGATAACAAGAGAGATACCTATTGCTAATGAGATGGCTGATACTTTAGATATTGACGCAAGAGCATCTGAGTTTAGATTTGAACCTACTTTGTTAGCAATGAAAAAGCCTTTAAACATTGGTCATACAGTAGAATCATAAGTAAATATAAATACAATAGCAAAGATACCAGATAGAGCTAAAATGAACAGTGTAGTGAACATTGCAAACTTTCATCCTTTGAAGTATCCGATAATAAAAGGAGGTATTGCAAATACCGCAAATATTATGTATTGTATGTACTGTAAATCAAACATTATGTAATTATATAAGAAAGCACCTATTTAAGCACAAACAAAATAAAGAAAAAAATACACTTTTTGATATGTATTTCTATCGTTTATTTAGTTTTTAGTTCTTCTATCAGTTCTTTATTCTTCTCTATTTCAGTCTCAAGAAGTTTAAGTAAAGCATCGATATCTTTAACTTCATTATTTTCTTTAAGGAATGCTTTAACAACTTCAAGAGATTTAAGTTTCTTACGAGCAGTATTTGCTTTCTTAAGAGCTTTCTCTACTTTCTCAGATGTCTTTAGATATAGAGCAACATCTTCTTTAATATATTTCATTCTTACAACATCGTCATTAGAATAAACCGCTATCTCTTTAACAAGAGTTCTAATATCGATTGGGTTAGAATAATATTTACTTGTTTGATTTGTTGCGTCCACTAATAAAATATGTCCAGCTAAAGCAGCTAAAGCTCCATCATGTTTCATACCTCTTTTAGAAACAAATACTGGATCCATATTCTTGTCTACTCAAGCCTTTAATTTTTCAAAATAAACGACTGGAGTTTTATCAAAACTTTTTGTTGCGTTTGATAAAGAAATACTCTTCCCTAATGAAATGTCATATACTTCAATACCCTTATAAACATTAGATAATATCTTCTTTTCTAGTATTGGAGAGAATGATACAAATCTAATTGTTTGAGCGTTAATAACCATGTCTTTTTTCCCAGAAAGTTTTCTAACATCAGTCAACAATTGGTGTCTAATTATTCTCTCAATATCTTCTGAATCTTGTTTGTTGAAGTTAAAAATAAAAGTCTTAGTTTTAAACGTTTTTCCTGCATACAGTCCAACTGAATATGCATAAGGGAAATCAGTTTTAATACCAACTTTTCAATTAAATGGTGCTGAGATAGATTCGAAATCTATATATACTTCTAATTTTGTCATGTAATTATTATAGCAAGAACCTATGCCCTAAACTTGATATAATAATTAAATGAAAACAGAACTAGAAGCTTTATCGCATAAACAACTAATATCTATAGCAAAGAATTACGGACTACGTAATACTGAATCAATGTCAGAAAAAGAAATAATTAAAAGAATCTTAGAGATTGAAGGAATAGAACATAAGCAAGAAAAAGAAGTGAAACTTAAAAGATCTTTTCCTTGATTAATGACCTTCATCTTCGTAATGCTTTTAATTATTGAATTGACTGGATCTATAATGCCAATGTTCAATAGATTCTATTTTGATTTCAATACAGGACAACATTGAATTTATCTAACTATTATGAATGCAATGGGAATCCTTTGAATGCTTTATATTTGATATAGATGATTCAAGTATGGTCAGTTACATATGTGAATCTTCATATCATTAATAATGGGTCTTGGATATGATGGTTATTACTTATTCCAATTGTATGACACAGTAAAAATATTCGCAGGATACACAGGAACTCTTCATCACATGAATGAGTTAGCAACTGTATTCTGAGCATGAGTAGGAATACTTGGTGGGTCAACAATTATATTAGGATCTTTATTCTTAATTAAGACTGTAAACGATAAGGCATAAAAAAACTACGTTAGTAGTTTTTAATCAGCAATTTCTTCTTCTAGTTCTTCAACCTTTTCTTTTAAGTTCTTAATCTTCTGTGTCTTCTTCTTAGCTCTTTTAGCTTTCTTATGTAGCATCGCTCATAGGATAGTCTTAAAGATCACAAGAAGCAATGGAGACACTAGTAAGTAAATGCCTTCTGTTCATTGTCAAGAGTAACCACCCATAGTTCAATCAATGATCTTATGGATCATGAATCCAAAGACAATTGCGAATAGGACAGAAGCAGCTATAAACATATAGTGTTCTCCTTTATGTACAACTTTCCTTTTGAATAGAATGAATGTTTCAATTATTAGTGCAACTGCAAGAACAATGAATCATACATAAAGGAAAGAATCAGATTTAAAGTTAGGATCTAGGTTGTGAAGTAAAAAAGAAGGTAGAGCAAAAGCTCCAAATACCAAAGGTACAAATACAAAGTTGAACCATCATTTTCTTAAAACGTTATCTTCTTTTTTCATATAGAAATTATATTGGAAAGTTGATATAATTAATTAGAAGTCCAACAACTGCCACTTGCTTGCAAGGTGTAGTGCGGCACAGGTCAATCAGAGAAACCTGCTTTTTTTTCTCTCTAGTTGAGTCTAACAAAGTAAAAAAATAAAGATCTAAACTCTTTCAAAACTTAATATGTATTTAACTATGTATAAAAGTATATATATTTGCTATAATTTATATGTCCTTAAGGAGATAAAAATGAAAACAGTAAATATAGAAAAATTAAATGCATATAAAGAAGCTAACAAAGACGCATTGACTACAACAGAGATTATTAAAGATTC
Source organism: Metamycoplasmataceae bacterium (assembly GCA_029942215.1). Classification (GTDB taxonomy): domain Bacteria; phylum Bacillota_I; class Bacilli_A; order Mycoplasmatales; family Metamycoplasmataceae; genus Mycoplasma_O. Next base: position 4,508 of record JAOZTM010000031.1, read on the forward strand.
TTTTAAGAACGCCTTTAAGAAATTAGACCTAAATGATTTTGTTATTGTTAAAAACAATAGAAGAGAAGAAGACAGTGTCATGGTCTCTCTTTCAAGTTATTTAGAATTACTTAATAAAATTGATAAATACGAAGAAGATAAATATGACAAGTGAGCAGAAAATCATGATGTAGAAAATCTTGAATTTGTTGATGCTTCAAAAATTGACTTATAAAATTAGAGAAGAGGTTATATGCAAGTAAAAGATCTTTTAACTAATAACCCTGATCTGAAAATACTATTTGAAAAATCATCAATCAAATTTCTTAAAAAAATAGAAAAGAAGAAGAGGGAACAACTGATAGCAAAAATTGACTTTGTTTTGAAAAACCCGAATAGTTTAATACCTTTAAAAGGAACTCCTAAAAGATTTAAGATAAGAGTTGGAGATATTCGAATTCTTATAGTCTTGACAAAAGAACCTAAAGGAATTAAAATATCAAACATTAATTACAGAGGAAACGTATACAAAAAGTAACTTACGCAGTTACTTTTTCACATCTCTCTTTACATATTTCTTCTGAGTTAAGTTCTTCAGGAGCAAAATGATTTCAACATCTTTGACATTTAACTGATTCAAATGTTTCAACACTTATTTCTT
>JAOZTM010000032.1 GCA_029942215.1 Metamycoplasmataceae bacterium
AGTTCAACTCCAGCTTCTCTTAAGTTATTTCTTAATTCTTGAGTTTCTTTAACTGTTAATCCAGCATACTCAGCAATAACTATAGATTCAGATGCGTTAATCTTTTCTACAATTTCCTTCACTTGAGAGACTTTTGCAGTTCTGTTTGCATTCATAAGATCTCCTTTTTCAAAATAGCAATACAACATATAAGTAGATATAATCTAACTTAAAAGAGTGTATACACTCGGTAACGAATTAAGGTTTCCCAGTTACTGTCTTAATATATTGCTTGATAATTATATACTATTTAAATTCTTTAAGTCACTTAGCTTTAGTCTTATCTTTAACTGTTGAAGTTGCCTTTTCAACTGCTTTTCTTTCCTTAGAATTCATCTTAGGAACATATACATTAAGGTGTATTTTCATGTCTCCTGCTCTACCACTTCTAACATTCTTAAATCCTTTTCCTGAAATTCTTAATACTGTTGTTGAATTATATGATTGTTTAATTAAAACAGTTTCTTCACCGTAAGGTGTAGGAACTGTTACTTCTGTTTCATTAAGGATTTCTAAAAATGATATTGGCATATAAACATGTATGTCATCATTTTCTCTTATGTATTGAGAGTGTTCTTTAATATCTACTACAAGGTAAAGATCTCCACTAGGTCCGCCATTAGAACCTTGTGCACCATATCCTCTAACAAGAACAGACATTCCGTCAATGATTCCCGCAGGGATAGCAATCTCCACTTCTTTTTGAACTTGAGTACCATCTTCTCATTTAGTTAATTTTTCTGTGATTGTTTTTCCAAAAACAGAATCATTAAATGAGATAACAACTCTTGCTTGATGATCTTGTCCTTTTCTTGGACCGTTGCTTCTACGTCCTCCGAAGAATGAACTGAAGATGTCTTCAAATCCTCCACCACCAAAACCTTCGAAACCTCCAAAGCCTCCGCCTTGTTGTCCGCCATTTTCAAAAGCTGCATGTCCGTGTTGGTCATACTGAGCTCTTTTGTTTTCATCAGAAAGAACTTCATTAGCTTCATTAAGTTCTTTGAACTTGTCTTCTGCTTCAGAAGACTTGTTCCTATCTGGATGTCAAACCATAGCTTGTTTCCTGAAAGCTTTTTTGATCTCTGTTTGGTCTGCACCTTTGGCCACACCTAATACTTCGTAATAATCTCTTTTTGACATAGTGAATATATTTTAGCATAATAATAGCAAGAGTGCTAATTTATTAAAACCTATTATGATATAATAACCATATGAAAAAAATAGGAATAATAGTCGATTCATTTACAGGATATTCAAAAGCTTCAGTTGAAAAACTTGGTTTAGAATATATTAACCACTTGGTTATTTTAAATGGGCAACCTTTAAAAGAAGGAATCGAAATAGAACTTAAAAATAAAATAGAAGAGATCAAAGCAGATACAAATGCTAAAACATCTATGCCAGCAATTGGTGTTGTTATTGAGAAGTACGAAGAGTTATCAAAGAAATATGACAAAGTCATTTACTTACCAATGAATAAAGGATTCTCTTCAACTTTCTCTACAGCATTTGCTGCATCAGCTGAGTTTGATAATATATCAGTTGTTGAAACATCGTTAGTTGCAACAGGGATTATTACAATCGCTCAAGAAATGATTAAGATGATTGAATCAGGTAAAACTGAACAAGAAGCTATAGCTTACTTGAGAAAAGTTGAAGAAACTGCTGAATCATTTGTAATACCAAAAAATCTTGATTCATTAATTAAGAACGGAAGACTTGTATCAGCTAAAAAGTTTGTTATGCAAAAAGCTAAACTGATACCAAGACTTGAAGTTGTTATGGAAGGTTTCAAAGTTTCTAAAGTTGGACGTAACATGGGTAAACTAATTAAAGCTACAGTTGAAAAGATAGCTAAAGCTATTGAATCAGACTTTGCTGCATACACATGAGAAGTTATTTGAACTGGAGATACAAAAACAAGAGATAAAGTTATTGAAGCTTTTAAATCTGTTGGAATAACAAAGTTTAAAGAAACTTGATCTTCTTCAGTAATTGCTGTTCATACTGGAATTGGTGCAATCGGAATTAATGTTTGAAAGAAATAATCGGTAACGGTTATTTTTTTATATAATAAAGATGCCGCTATGAGAGCCGGCAGAGAAAGTGTTAAGTGTCAACAGACGGGAGTATAGCTGTTGAACGAATCGGGAAACCGAGCTATTATCTGCTTCATCCACTTATAGTAATGTTTTTTTGTAGCGAGCCAGGAGGTTTTCTATGAAAATTACAAACTATTTATTTCCGATAAAAAGCACAATTTTTACAATCACTATGGCTGGTATGCTTTTAGCATTGAGACTTATCATAGGATTAGTTTCAATAAAAGCTGGACCAGTAGTTTTATCAATTGCTTGATCTTCTTTATTTATTGCAGGTTTTATTCTTGGTCCAATAATCGGATACATGTTTGGTTGAATATCTGATTCAATTGGATTCCTTATAAGACCTGGTTCGGCTGGATACATGTGAGAGTATTCAATACAAGAATCCTTGATTGTTTTATTAGGAGCACTTATAGGAATTCTTTATAAAGTCCTAAAGGACAATAAAAAGAAATGGATAATATTTGCTTCGTTTGAAATCATATTAACTGGAGTTATTGGGTTTGGAGTTTATATGGTTTCTAAGTATTTTGATTTCTCACATGTTGCAAAAGCTGGAGGTAATGCAAGTTGAATTGATTCTCCTTGAATTAAGATTACTGGACTGATAATGATATTAAGTGCCTATGTTGGGATTAATATCATTACAGTCTTAATGATAAGAAAAGGTAAAGACGCCAATCTATTAATGGCTGTTGTTCTAATAGTTGTATTAACATGAGTCCTATTTGCTTGAATAATGGGACCATGAGCTAATTCAAGATGATACGAACGCATTACAGGCCATGTATCGGCTTCTTACAAGATTTATGGATACAAGTTCTATTCTCTAGCAAGTATCCTTAAATCGCTCTTTATGATACCAATTGAGATAGCTTTAGTCTATCCTATATGGAAAGCTTATTCAGTTTGAAGTCAAAGATCAGAAATAGTTAAATAATTAAATCTCTTTCAGAAGAGATTTTATTTTTGGAATATCTTTAATTAGAGCAGGAAAGTCTTTGACCGCACTTATTAAGGGTTCGATAGTTAGAGTTTCGTAACTATGAGATATCTTATCTCTAGTCCTGATTGAGTAAGTTCAAAGATTATTCAATGATTCAAGGTCTACACCAAATCTTACTATTGCTTTGGCTATTCCTCCGATTTCTTCAATTATTCTTATTAATGCAAGTTCTTCAGTAAATGATAATTCATCAAGGTTGATTTTTATTCCTTGATTTAGAACTAGCTCAAGTCTTTCTATTTCCTTATACATAAATAACTTCTTTTTCCATTGTTGCTTTAGCAAATGAATTAATTTTTGAGGAAGTCAGTAAATCTATGTTCTTGATTCCCGTTGCTTTTATTAAGATGTCTTCTATTACGAAAAGTTCTTTAAGATTCTTATATTTGAAATCAACAATAAGATCTAGATCTGACTCAGGCGAATTAGAACCGTTAGCAAAAGACCCAAATATTCCAAGTCTTTCGATATCGAACTTTTCTTTAAGTTCATCTTTGACTGACTTTAAAGATTTAATGATGTTTATTAATAAGTGCTTATTCTCACTGTCAACAATCTTTAATGTTTTCTTGCTTCTTTGGTTTATTATAAAAGCCTCACCATAGTTTTCTATGGTTTCATATATATCTTTAAGACCACGTCTTTGAAGTTCTGATGTATTGATTATGTTTTTCATATTCTTATTATACATAAAAGATTATGTATTTCTTAAAACATTAAAAAAATAACCACGAGGGTTATTTTAACTTGTTATTTTAATTACTTAGTAATTGAAGTAACTGATCCAGCTCCGATTGTACGTCCACCTTCTCTAATAGAGAATTTAGTACCTTCTTCAACTGCGATTGGAGCAATAAGCTTAACTGTAAGTTCAGTATTGTCTCCAGGCATGATCATTTCAGTTCCAGCTGGGAATTCTAGTCCACCTGTAACGTCTGTAGTTCTAAAGTAGAATTGAGGTTTGTAGTTCTTAAAGAAAGGAGTGTGTCTTCCACCTTCTTCTTTTTTAAGAGCATAAACTTGAGCTTTAAATTCTGTGTGAGTTGAAATTGATCCTGGCTTAGCGATAACTTGTCCACGTTGAATTGAATCTCTATCAATTCCTCTAAGTAGAATACCTGCGTTGTCTCCAGCCATAGCTGAGTCAAGCAGTTTTCTAAACATTTCGATTCCTGTAACAACAGATTTGATTGTGTCTTTAATACCAACGATTTCAATTTCGTCGTTGATGTTAATTGTTCCACGTTCAACTTTACCTGTAGCAACAGTTCCACGTCCTGTAATTGTAAATACATCTTCTACAGCCATTAAGAATGGCTTAACAAGATCTTTAACAGGAACATCGATGTAAGTATCAACAGCAGTCATTAATTCTAAGATTGCGTCTTCATACTTAGCTTCACCTTCAAGTGCTTTAAGAGCTGAACCCTTAATAACTGGTGCGTTGTCTCCGTCAAAGTCGTAAGAAGTTAATAAATCTCTAACTTCCATTTCTACTAATTCGATCATTTCATCTTCCCCTTCAAGCATATCTACTTTGTTAAGGAAAACAACAATCTTAGGAATACCAACTTGTCTTGATAATAGGATATGCTCTCTTGTTTGAGGCATTGGTCCATCAGTTGCCGCAACAACTAATATTCCTCCGTCCATTTGAGCAGCACCTGTGATCATGTTTTTAACATAGTCAGCGTGTCCAGGACAGTCTACGTGTGCGTAGTGTCTTGTTTCTGTTTCATATTCAATATGAGAAGTATTAA
>JAOZTM010000033.1 GCA_029942215.1 Metamycoplasmataceae bacterium
ATTTTGCAAACCCTAGAAATGCCGCCTCTGGTTCTATTCGTCAATTAGATTCTGCGGTTGCCAAGTCAAGGAATCTTTCTTGCATTATTTATGAAGTACCAAATAAAATTGAACTTGGTTTCGAAACACATATTTCAATTCTTGATTTCTTAAAAGTTCAAGGATTCTCAACTGATAAAAATACAAAGATGATTAAAGGTATTAAAAATATAATTTCTGGAATTCAATTAATGGAAGATTCTAGAAATGATTTAGGATATGCAGTTGATGGAATAGTTATCAAAATTAACAATATAAATATTTATGAGGATATTGGATATACAGCTAAATTTCCTAAGTTCATGATCGCGTATAAATTCCCTGCAGAAATAGCATCAACAACTGTTGAAGATATTTTCATTACTATAGGTAGAACAGGAAGAGTTACATATAACGCTAAGCTTGCTCCTGTTAGGCTGGCTGGATCAATAGTTTCGGCCGCTACGTTGCACAACTCTGATTATGTTATTAATCTTGGCATCAACGTTAACGATTCTGTAAATATTAAAAAGGCTGGAGACATAATTCCGAAAGTTGTTTCTTTAAATAAAAAAGTGAATAACGAAATTTGAAAAGAAGAAACAGAATGTATCGGTTGTGGCTCTGTTTTAAAAAGAGAAGAAGGAGAAGTTGATCAGTATTGTCTTAATGTCGAGTGTCCGAAAATTATTCTTGCTTCTTTAGAACATTTCGTTTCTAAAAAAGCCATGGACATAGACGGAGTTTCAATAATGATCTTACAAACACTACTTGAAAAGAATTACATTACAGATATGGCTTCATTATTTAAATTACATCAAGTTGAAGCTGACCTTATTGGTTTACCGGGGTTCAAAGAAAAATCTGTTTCAAATATCTTGGCTGCGATTGAGAAGTCAAAAACTCAAAACATTGAAAAGTTTATATTTGGATTAGGAATTAGACACTTGGGTTCAAAAGGATCTAATGTTCTTGCTAAAAGATTTGGAACTCTAGAAAATATAATGAACGCATCAGTCGACGAATTGATATCAGTTAGAGATATTGGGGTTAAAGCTGCAGAATCAGTTTCGCAGTATTTCAATAACGATATAAATAGAATGATGATTCAAGACATGATAGCTAATGGGCTTGCGTTAAAAGAAAAAGCGGAATCTGAGTCTGAACTATTTCTAAATAAAAACTTTGTTATAACTGGAACACTTTCAAATGCAAGAGACTTTTACAAAAACATTATTGAAAATAATAGTGGTAACGTTTCTTCATCTATTTCAAAGAATACAGACTTCCTTTTAATAGGTAAAAATCCCGGAAGTAAATTTGACAAAGCAACGCAATTGGGTGTTAAAATTATTAAAGAAGAAGACTTAGATTCTTTATTGAAAGGAACACATGATTGAGTTTAAAAAAATATCTGATAAGTTAATGTTTAAAACAACAAAAGAATTTGCTGATGACTTAGCAAAGGATTGAGATGCTTTAAGCGACAAGCTTCCTAAGCTAGAAAAATACGACACAAAAGACATTAAGCCAATGTCTCATATTTCTCAATCATCTTCAAATGAACTTAGAGAAGATAAGGTTTCATCAATAAACAATCGTGAGTTAATACTTAAGAATGCACCAGCAAGTAAAGACGGTTCAATCGTTCTGCCGAAGGTCGTGAAAAATGATTAATAAAGGAAACCTAAAAGAAGCACTTAATGAATTAGCGCTTGATCAAAATAATGCTGTTGCTCATCTTTATGAAAATGCCAAAACAAATTCTGGTGTTTTAGAGAATGCTGTTTTTACAATTAAAGATAATTATGCTACTAACGATTCTTTCACAACTGCTTCATCAATGTTATTAAGAAACTTCTGCGCAGGATACGATGCCGAAGTTATTGAAAAACTTAAATCAAGCGGTGCATCAATTGTTGCCAAAACAAATCTTGATGAATTAGGACTTGGTGGAACTGGAGAACATTCAGCTTTCGGAAGAATCAATCATCCTCTTGATAAAAACAGGATGCCAGGTGGTTCATCATCAGGTGCAGCTGCTACATTCACTGAAAACATCTCTATTGCCCTAGGATCAGACACAGGAGACTCTGTAAGACTTCCTGCATCATATTCAGGTCACGTAGGGTTTAAGCCTTCGTATGGAGCTGTTTCAAGATATGGTCTTGCACCGTTTGCATCATCACTTGATACTGTTTCATGATTCTCTCATAACGTTAATGATTCAATTGAAGTTGCTAAAGTTCTTTATGGAAAAAGTTCAAATGACTTTTCGACTATGGAAGTTGATGTTCCTGTTTCAACTGAGACAAAACCAAAAACTATAACAATGTTTAATATGGACTCAGTTCTTTCAGAAAAAATTGCTAATGATTACAAAGAGCTTAAAAACACATTTGAAAAAGATGGAATCAAAGTTAATCTAATTGATATTGATGAAGAACTATTCAACCTTATTGGAATAACATATTCTGTAATTTCATATTCAGAAGCGTTTTCAAACAATGCGAACCTAAATGGAATTTCATTTGGTGATAGAAAAGGTTCTGAAAATTGAGAAGAAATAATTTCTTCTACAAGAACAGACGGGTTTGGAGAAATGGTTAAGAGGAGATTCGTTCTAGGATCTTATTTCTTACTTCCTGAAAATCAAGAAAGATATTTCAAGAAAGCTCAAAAAGTTAGAAAAGCATTAAGTAATTATTTTGAAGAGATTCTTAAAGATTCAATTTTGGTTTACCCAACTGCAACTATTGCACCTCTTTGAAATGATGGGAAGGCTGACAACTGATATTCTGATTTACTTGCCTATTCAAATCTTATTGGTAACCCAAGTATTTCAATTCCTTGAGAAAAGGAAAATGAATTACCAGTTAATATTTCTGTTGACTCAAAAATTTATGACGACAAGAACATGCTTTCATCTGCTCTTTACATAGAGAAATTGATTGGAGGCAAAAATGAATAATTATGATTTAGTTATTGGAATTGAAATTCACGTTGAATTAAATACCAAAACAAAAATGTTCTCACCAGCCGCAAATCTATTTGGTGCAGATGCAAACACTAATGTTGATTTAAGAGATGTTGCATATCCAGGAACACTTCCTGCTCCTAACAAAGAGGCTGTAGTTAAAGCTATCAAGCTTGCTAAGGCTTTAAATATGAAGATTGATAAAACTCTTCTATTTGATAGAAAACATTACTTCTATCCTGATTTACCTAAAGGTTTCCAGATTACACAAGATACTAATCCAATTGGAAGTATCGGTTCTTTACCAATCTTTGTTGATGGTAACGAACAAAGTATTTCAATTGAAAGAATTCAATTAGAAGAAGATACTGCAAAATCTAATCACTCATCAGGAAGTACTCTTCTAGATTACAACAGAGCAGGTGTTCCATTAATAGAAATAATCACAGACCCTATTATTTATTCAGCTGCAGAAGCAGTTGCGTATGTGAAATCAATAAGAGAACTAGTAACTAACCTAGATATTTCAACAGGAAAAATGGAAGAGGGTTCATTAAGAGTGGATGTTAATATTTCTCTTAAACCAAAAGGCTCAGATGAACTTGGAACTAAAGTTGAAATCAAAAATATCAATTCATTAAAAAATATTAAGAACGCAATACTTAATGAAATAGAAGAACAAAGTAATGACCTTGATAACGGAAAAGAAATTTTACAAGCAACAAAGAGGTTTGATGAAGCTACACAAAAGAATGTAACAATGAGAATCAAGACTGATGCTATTTCTTATAAGTTCTTTAAAGAACCAAATATTAATCCAATTACTTTATCTGACGAATTTATTGGATCAATTGAAAATTCAGAACTTCCTTGAGAACAAAGAAAGAGATTCAATTCATATTCAATCTCTGAATCAAATGTTCAAAAATTAATTGACAGCAATGATCTTGCAATCTTTTTCGATTCACTTGATTACGACGATAAAGAAAAACTTTCTAAAATATTCTTTTCTGAAGTAATTCAGTTATTAAACTCTAGTGAGAAAGATATTAATGAATTAAAGATAACTCCTTCAGAATTTGTTGAAGCAATTAAAAAAATGGACTCTGGAGATATTAATGGAAAGCAAATGAAAGAGATAATTCCTCAATTAGTTAATGGTGGTATTGTTTCGGATATTATTTCAAAAAGTTCAATGAAGCAAATCACAGACGAATCAGAGATCGAAAAGTTGGTTGAAGAAGTAATTTCTACTAATCAAGATTTCATATCAAAAAACGCCGATAGAAGCGAAAGAGTGATAAAATACATAATAGGAAATACGATGAAACTTTCAAAGGGTCAAGCTAACCCGAAAATTGTAAGTGAAATTGTTTCTAAGAAAATCGGGAATGATGAATAAAAAGAATAAACCAAAGGTTGGATACCAAAAAGCTCCAGTTAAAAAGAAAAGCAAGAAAAAAGAAAGTGCAATGCACAAGCTTTTTGTATCACCGAAGAAAAAGAAAATGCCAATGGCAGAGAAAGTTGTCAAGTTTATTATTTACTTTGCTTTAAGACTTGCAATAAGACCAAAGAAATGAAAAGATCCTAAAAAGAATATTGAAATCATCAATAGAACATATGACAGAATAATGTCTACTGATTTTGTTTATATCCCTTCGTCAATAGCTTTTTATCTTATTATGGCATTTCTTCCAATACTATCAATTATTTCAATGCTTTATTTAATTCCTGGAGTTTCTGA
>JAOZTM010000034.1 GCA_029942215.1 Metamycoplasmataceae bacterium
AACAATGTTTTGTTGGCATTGTATCTGTCTAGTTCTCTAGGAACTAAATAAATGTTGTTGTAAGTAAGCTGCACGTTTATTTCTTTATCATCTTCTGTTGGTCTTTCCTCTGATCCTCTCGTTCCAGAAAAACTGAATGGAGTTCTTTTAGAATATTCAACAGACTTTATTGTTCTTAAGTGAATAACTCTGCCGAAACTTGTTTCGATTCTTTTTTGAATATTCGGGAAGGTCGGTGTTGTTGTCGTTCTTAACAAGGTAAATCGTGGTTCAGGAGACTCTAAATTCCCTCTTCCAAATGTATAGCCTGTTGTCAATGTTGAAATATCATGGAATTTTGCGTCTTGATAAAGACTCCTATGAATTCCAATAAAATTTCCGTGCTCCGTTTTGCCATCACTTAAATCTCTTAAGTCAAAAGTTTTTTGTGTTGTTCCATTTAGAGACATATTCAAATATGGATACAACAAATGACTTTGATCATTGTGTGGTCTTCAATATTCAACGTTGAAAGTATCATCAATTAAATTTCTGATGATCTTCACATTTCCTCTTTCACTTCCTATAGTTTGTGTAGGCACTGTCCCATCTCTGGAAATCATTGCCATAACTTTTGGATCAAAGTTTATTTTCTCTTCTACTACATATTCAGGTAAATTGCTAAGCATACATTAAATACAAGAACTGGTCAATAGCTTCATGTTTTAATTGGTAGTAGTTAGTTTTAGATAAATATTCTTGATATCAATGTGCATTGACTTTGTCGATGAAATCATTTTTGATTATCATCGCTTGCTGTGTTTCAAGCAATGAAAGTATAGTTTCAAATATTGAAACCGACTTCATTGTTTGCTTCTTGTCTATGATAATTGAATCACTCAACCTCATTGCTGTTTGTTTATTTTCAATCACTGTCTTTACACCTTTAAGTTTTTTAAACATCAGGCAAGCCTCAGCTACCAGTTGTTTCTTTTCCTTAAAGGGTATATTTCTTATCGTTTCTAGTGTCATTTTTTTCTCCTCTCTCTTCTATATATCTAAAAAAGTAGCTGCAATAAAAAAATAATTAAAAAAGTTTTGTAATTCGAAAGTAATAAGTTGCTCAAAAAGAAAATAAAAAAACACCAATTATGGTGATATGGTGGCTCCGGCAGGAATCGAACCAGCGACACACGCAGCTTCAATGCGTTGCTCTACCGACTGAGCTACAGAGCCATTATGGCGGTCCAGACGGGAATTGAACCCGCGATCTCCTCCGTGACAGGGAGGCGTGTTAACCGCTTCACTACTGGACCTTATTGGTTGCGGGAGCCAGATTTGAACTGACGACCTTTGGGTTATGAGCCCAACGAGCTACCGAACTGCTCCATCCCGCGATGTAATTTGTGCTTATAAATTATATACTATTTGGTTTTGTTAAAATAGCACAATCTTAAACGTTAAACCTAAAATGAACTATATCCCCGTCATTCATAACATAGTCTTTTCCTTCTAATCTTGCTTTTCCAGCCTCTTTAGCCTTCTGCTCACCACCATTTGAAACATAGTCCTCATAAGAAATGATTTCAGCTCTTATAAAGCCTTTTTCAAAGTCTGTATGAATGATCCCTGCACACTGTGGTGCTGTGTAACCATTTTTGAATGTTCATGCTCTAACTTCTTGAACACCTGCTGTGAAGTAAGTTGAAAGGTTTAACAATTCAAATGAAGCTCTTGTTAATCTGTCTAGTCCTGAAGTTTTGATTCCAAGATCATCTAGGAACATTTGTTTGTCTTCTCCTTCTAATTGAGCAAGCTCACCTTCAAGCGATGCTGAAATACCAATTGAAACTGCTCCTTGTCTTTTAGCTTCTTCTTCCATTACTTTATATAAAGGAGCGTCTTCAGGATTCGCAACAAATTCTTCAGCAACATTTCCTACGTAAAGAATTGGCATTAATGATAATAAGTTATATCCTTTAGCAATTTTGAATTCCTCTTCATTCAGTTCAACTTTTCTTGCAGGGATTTCTTTTTCAAATGCTTGTTGTAACTTTGTTGCAACATCAAATTCTTTTTGTGCAAGTTTGTCGGTTGTGTTTCTTACAATTCTTTCTGTTCTTTTAATTACGTTTTGAATTGTGTCCATATCAGCGAAAAGCAATTCAAGATTGATTGTAGAGATATCTCTTAAAGGATCGATAGATCCTGAAACGTGAGTTATGTCAGCATCTTCAAAACACCTAACAACCTGAATGATTGCATCATTGTCTCTTATGTTTGCTAGGAATTTGTTTCCAAGACCCTCACCTTTTGAAGCACCTTCAACTAATCCTGCGATGTCAGTGAATTCAAAAGTAGCAGGAAGGATTCTTTCTGGTTTTACAAATTCTGCTAATTTATCTAAACGAACATCATTAAGTTCAACAACTCCTACATTAGGCTCAATTGTAGCGAAGGGATAATTCGCTGCCTCAACTTGAGAATTTGTAATTGCGTTAAACAATGTTGATTTACCAACGTTAGGTAATCCTACTATTCCTGCTTTTAATGCCATTAAATTGGACCCCCATTTTTAGCGATACTAATTCCATATACAAGTGCGAATGCAACTAAGAACAAGATAGCAATGAATAAAAGCGAAAGCAAAAACGTTTTTAAACTTTTTTTACTTTTCTCGTTTTCGTTAATTAATTCTAATTGACGAGTTTGTTGTATTTCTAAATTGTTCTTTTTCATAGACAAATTATACAAGGAATTTTTTCAATAAAGAAATTAACGTAGCATTTATGAAAATTGATATTTCTTCAATGTTTTTAAGATTCTCTTTTTCACAGATTTTATTTCTAAGAATTAGCATTCTTTCATTCAAGTGTTTTATCGTATTATAAATTTCTCAACTTTCATGTGCAAGCTCATACTCTCTAGAGATATCAATCTTTAGTTTCTCAGATAGTTCTCTTGTATACCTTCATGGGTGATTATATTTAATGGGCTTTCCTGGGAAAACAAATTTATGTGCTTCAGTAGTGAATGACTCATATTCTATACACATCTTAACAATCGAAGAAGTGAAAACATCATCAAGAATTAATTGATTATCTTTTACTAATTTAGAAAGGAAAACAGCAGTTTCTAAATCTGTTTTAATTGCATCGATGTGTTTTTCAACTATTGAATTTATCATATTAATATTATATTGAGTTTTAAAATAATACTTCTAAGTAATTTATTTTTTTGCCTGTTTCAGATCATTTCTTTTCGTAACCAGTCATGATGTTTTCTTTTGAAGAAGGATGCTCATGGAAATCTCTTGTAACGTTATTAAGTTTCAATTTATTTTCTTCTAGGTGTTCTACTGTTCATTCAAATAATTTATCATTATCAGTTTTGAATTTCAATAATCCATTTGTAGAGATAAGGTTTTTATAAATCTTCATATACTCAATATGAGTAAGCCTTCTCTTCTCGTGTCTATTCTTTGGTCATGGATCAGAAAACGTTAATCATATTAAATCAGTCTTTCCTGAAAGCATTGTTGGAAGATCAATAATATCTTCACAAATGATTTTGAAGTTCTTTAAATCCTTTTCTAACGCCAGTTTAGCTGCTCTTGCAGCAACTGTTGGATACTTTTCGATCCCAATATAATTGATCTTTGGATTGTTGAAAGCGAGCTCTGTAATCATTTCTCCTTTACCCATTCCTAATTCCAAAACAAATGTTTTATCAATCTTCATAGGGAACTTCGTAATTAAAAGACCTGATGCCTCAAGCTCTTCCATTGCATTTGGGTTGTTTCTTAATCTCATATAAAAGAATAATAACTTATAATTTATTAATATGATTAGTAAATTTTGAAAAATAGCAACAATTGGAACAATAACCGGAGCTAGTGTAGCCGGTATTTCAACAGGAGCATATTTTCTTTTTTCAAGAAAAACTGAAACTAGAGACAAATATAATTACAATGAAGTTAACATAATGGCATCAGGTGGACCCGTATTAAAAGAAGCAAGTATAGAACCAGAAGGAAATGTTTTCTACTTAGGACAAGAAGGTTTAGAAAAGCTAAGGGACAAAATTAAAAACGAATTAACTTACGGACCAGAAATCTATAATCTTAAATCTATTATTATTGGTAATGATGAAATCATAAGTGAAGATAACAACGGTGAATACTCACCATTAACAAATGAGATTTCAATAAATTTAGGTACAGTCAAAGATAGTTTTCCAATGCCTGATCCTTTAGTTAGGGAGAATATTGATGCTAAAGTACAAATGGTTTTCAGCACAATATTCCATGAGTATGGACATCACATTGCAAATACATATCTAACAAACATTCCTTCATCTCATAACTTTGCTGATCACTCAATATTTTTGGAAGATGTTTCTAATAATAGAGTTGAAGATGTTTGAAACAAAAACTTTGTTGATGAATTTAAAAAAGATTTGAATTATGATCAACATGATCAATCATTTGTTGTTGATGACTCATTTGTTAAAGTTGGTTCTGACACAACTGAATACAGATCAATTGGAAATATCTATAGTGCTGAAGAAATTTTTAATAGATCAAATTCACAACCAAAGGCAACTTGACCAGAATTAGAAA
>JAOZTM010000035.1 GCA_029942215.1 Metamycoplasmataceae bacterium
CTTTAACTTCTGCTTTCTTTGGAGCTTCAGCTTTAGCTGTAGTTTCCTTTTCTGCCAATTTAGCTGCAATTTTATCTGCTGCTTTCTTCTCAGCTGCAGTTGCTGCTGCTGTATCTTCTTTAGTTTCTTTAGGTGCTGTTTTCTTTGTTTCTTCAACTTCTTCTTCTGGGAAGATGTTGATAGCTCCTTCTTTTAAAGTAACGATTGCTTTTTTATATCCGTTTGTAAATCCTTCGAATCTTCCTAACTTCTTAGGTTTCTTAGGTACAGTAAATATATTTACTTTAGCTACTTTAACGTCGAAGATGAATTCAACAACTTTCTTAACTTCTGATTTGTTTGTTCTTTTATCTACTGCGAATGTATAAACATGGTTAGACATTTGTGAGTATGTTTTTTCCGAAAGGATTGGAAATTTAATAACTTCATTATGATTCATTATTTAGCTCCCCCTTCTAAGTATTTGATATCTTCGCTTGAGATAACAATAACATCAGCATTAATAATTGACTCCACTGAAAGTGATGCTACTTTTTTAGTTGCAATCTTTTTAAGATTCTGTGATGACTTGAAAACGATATCGTTATTCGTAATGATCAACAGTTTCTTTTGTGTGTCCTTTAATTTTAATCCTTCAATTGTTTTGATTAACTCTTTAGTAGAAATCTTTGTCATCTTAAGTTCTTGAACAATAACTGCTTTATCGTTCGCTTTAAGTGTTAGTGCTGAATGTAAAGCATTCTTTCTAACTTTCTTATTAACCTTAAGGTTATAGTTTCTGTTTGCAGTAGGTCCAAATGCAACTCCACCACCAACGAAAACGTTTGAACGTAGTGAACCGGCTCTAGCTCTACCTGTACCTTTTTGAGCTCAAGGCTTTTTACCAGTACCTGATACTTCACCTTTGTTCTTAACTTTGTGAGTACCTTGTCTTACTGAAGCTCTCTCTGACATTATTGTGTCGAAGATTGCTTGTGTATTAACTTTAACTCCGAATACCGCTTTAGGTAATGATGTATTTGTTGTTTCTGACATTATGCATCTCCTTTAGCTTCTTCAGCTTTCGGTTCTTCTTCAGCAGCTTCTGGTTCAGGAGCAACTTGAAGTTTTTCAGCTTCAGCTTCTTTAACAGCAGCTTCTGCTTGAACTTCTTTGGCTTCAGCTTTAGCTTCTTCAGCTTTAGCTTCAACAGTTTCAGCTTGTTTTTCTAAGTTCTCTGTTTTTTCAGTAGCAACCTTAATTGCTTCTGCGTCTCCAGACTCTTCAGCTTTCTTAACTTCTTCTTTAGCTTCTTCAACTTTTTCTTCCACTTTATCAGCTTCAGCAGAAATTTTGTCTGCTTCGTCTTTAGCTTCTGTTGCTTTAGCTTCAGCTGCTTTAGATTCTGATGCAGCGTTGATTGCAGCTTTCATGTCTTCGACACTCATATCTGTATTAACGTCAGCTCCAGCTTTCTTAGCAGATTCTAGAAGTGCATTCTTTTCTTCAGCTTCTTTAACGTTTACTAATTCAGTAGGTGTTTTTGAAGGAAGACCTTTAACAGCTTCTTCGATAATAACAAAAGACTTTCTTGGTCCAGGGATTGATCCTTTAATCAATATGATGTTGTTTTCAACATCGATACTAATAATTTCAAGATTTTGTTGTGTTCTTCTAACATTACCCATTTGACCTGGCATTGTCATTCCTTTAACAACTTTGTTTCCTGAGATATCTCCAAGAGAACCTGTCTGTCTTTGAGGTTGTGATCCACCACCACCACCATGAGACTTAGGTCCAATACTTTGATTGTGTCTCTTGATAGCTCCTGCGAATCCTTTACCTTTACCTGTACCAGTCGCATCAACTAATTCTCCAACAGTAAATATTGATACATCAATAGTTGCTCCTAGATCATGTCCGTCCATGTCTCTGATTTCTTTAACAAACTTCTTAGGTACAGTATTTGATTTAGCAAAGTGTCCTTTTTCTGGTTTGTTCTGTAAGTGCTTCTTAACATCTTGAACTCCTAATTGAGTTCCTACGTAACCGTCTTTCTCTTGTGAGAAAACAGCAGTTACTATATTTGGTTTGGCTTCAACTATAGTTACAGGGATTGAAATTCCGTGATCTGTAAATACTTGAGTCATTCCTATTTTTCTTCCTAATATACCTTTCATAAGATACCTCCATTGGCTCTTCTACTTCTAAGAGCATTGATTTTAACAACTTGTTTCTGTCCTATACTTCTTATTTAGTTTCTACTGAAACTTCAACACCAGCTGGTAGTTCAAGTCTTTTAAGACTATCAACTAATTTAGCTTCTGCATCTTTGATAACAATTAATC
The DNA here is from genome assembly GCA_029942215.1 of Metamycoplasmataceae bacterium. Taxonomy (GTDB): domain Bacteria; phylum Bacillota_I; class Bacilli_A; order Mycoplasmatales; family Metamycoplasmataceae; genus Mycoplasma_O. Next base: position 2,328 of record JAOZTM010000035.1, read on the forward strand.
TCTTGTGAGTTCTTGATTCGAACTGCTCACGAGCTTTCTTGTTAACGTGTACTGATCTTAAGACTGTGAACACTTCTCTTTTTGTAGGAAGTGGAACTGGTCCAGATACTTTTGCGTTAACTGCTTTAGCAGCCTCCACAATTTTTACCGCTGCTGAATCTACTAGATTCGCCTCGAATGCTTTTACTTTTATTTTTAATTCCATGTTTAGTTATTCCTTTCGTTCTTTTGAACATGTCTCAACATTAATACCCGATAACCAACAACAACTATTTTTGGTGTATCGGCAACCTAACGCATCATTGACTTAGTTGCTAAATAATTATATAGATAAAAAAAATAAACCAAAGGAATTAACCAGGTTTATTTCTCTACATTGTAAATCAAATAACTATCGGAACCATAAGTAACATAGTTAATAAGTGGAATCACATAGCTGCACGCATTCCTATTGATCCACGTTCTGAGTAGAATATCTGAGCTACTGAACTTACAACAGGACCAATTGTTAATGGATATATAAGTCCTCATGATTCTCCAGTGATATTAAAACTAAATTTAATACCTTCTTGAAAGTCGTGTGCTCATACTAATAAGAAGACATACGCTGCTATTACTATGTAATTAAGTAAAAATATACCTAATCATCTTAGGACATCTTTATATGTAAATTTTCTTTTCTTTGAAATAACTTGTTTCATGAATTAATTATATAAAAAAAGTAACTATTTTTTAGCTACTTCTCCTCTTTCTAATCTTGTTATATCACCCTTAGCGATTTTTCTTTTTCTGTGGGCTCTAAATGATTTTTTTCTTCTGTTTGGCATTTGTAGCCTCCTTAATGTATTAATATTATATAGACTTTTTAGCGTTCTTTGTTTTTTTAGTTACAACTGTTTTTTTAGCAACTATTTCTTTTTCTACTACTGGTTTTCTAAATGTTATTCAAATATCGAATAATCATATTAATGTTCCAATAAACATAATAGCTAATGATAGACCTACTAATGTAATAACGAACACTGTACTTGATGACGATAATATGTATTCTTTAAATATGAATGACGTAATTGCAACGATCATTGTTATTGCGATAGTGTCAACGAAATATGTAAATGTTGAAGGTTTAACTAGCAATGTAATTAAAAGAATTGGTAATGGTAATGCAACTGCTATCATCATTGTTATATTAATTGTTAGTGATGAAGTGTTCATTATATTTCCTGGGATTTTATTAACTCACGCTAATGCGAAGATAGTAATTAATGCAATGATTAGTAATACTAATCCTGCTTTAGCAAGTTTAATTGGATCTCCATCATACTTTTGTGAATCAACAATTACAACTTCTTTATTTTTAATAACTTTTACTTTTTCTTCTTTGATGTCAACTTTAGCTTCCGCTTTAGTTTCTTTCTCTGAAGGAACTTCGTTAACTTCTTTAATATTAATGATTTTCTCATTAATGATTGTCTTAGTTCCTCTTGGAGCTACATCAACTTCTTGATAAGTTAATGTTCCTTTTGGGCTTATAACAGGCATTATCTTGTAATCGTTTGTACCTTTAGGTTCACTAACGATAGCCATTGCTGTTGAAATTTTTAAAGATTTAAACTTTTCAATTGCTTGTTTTTTACTTGAAGATCTAAAGATTTCTTTTTGTTTAGAATCATTAAGAGTTCATGAAGTTATTTTAGAACCTTTTGAAATCTTTATTTCAACTGGTGAAATTGAATAAATATCAAATGTTGTTTTAGGAGCTACAACTGTTTTAGTAACTGTTGTTTCTTCCTTAACTACTTTGTCATCAGTTTTCTTAACTGTGTTCTTTTTCATTGGTGTAGAACTTGTTACTCACTCATTATTAGTGTTTACTTCAGATTTTTGAAAACCGGCATTTGTCTTTTTAACAGGTGCTTTTTTTACTACTTTAGTTTGTGAAGAAGTTGTAGTCGTTGTCTTGATAACGTTTCCATTCTTTTTCGTTTTAATTTCCTTTTTAATTCCTGCCATTTTTGCCTCTTTCATAAGTGCTTATATTTTACCAAATTATGGGGAAAAAGATAAAAAAAAGACCACTAATGGTCATATTCCTAGTTTTCTAAAAACTGAATAGCAATCGTCTAAGATATCTAAATATTATGCG
>JAOZTM010000036.1 GCA_029942215.1 Metamycoplasmataceae bacterium
TCAAATCAACAATTAAAAACGATCTTTTTATAATGATGGCAAGAAAAGACTTCAATAGAAAAGCTATAAAAGTAATCAAAAAATAATCAACTTTATCATAGATAAACAATATAATTAATTAATGAAATATAAGTTCACAACCAAAAAATGAATTATTATCACAATGATGGTTTTCTCACTTCTTGCATTAATAGGATTTGGGTTCATGGTTTTTAACATGATCGTTATGTATGGAGTTATGGACTTTGGTAACATGCCTGCAGATAAGGTTGAGAAAATAATGGGTAAATCTATCCACTCAGCAATTTTCCTATATCCAACAATAATTCTTGTAACATCAGTTGTTATCAATGGTGGACTTGGGGCGTATATGCTTGCAATGAAAGTTAAGGGTTTAGAAAAAGCATTTGCAATTACATCAATGATTTTTGGTGGATTCGCAATTCCAATTATCTTATTCTTTATATCTTTATTTACTAAAAAGAAAACGAAGCAAACAAAAATCAGAAAGTGACCTTTATATACAGCGTTCGGAATTGCTACCGTTTCTCCACTTGCGATGATGGCTTTTGGATTCTCGGCAAAAGGCCTTGATAGTCCAACTGATTTGAAATCAGTAAAACTTTCTCTGGATGTAAACAAACCTAATTTAATCGAAATATTTACAGATGGATTTGATAATAAACTTGTTAATGAACAATTTAAAGATATGCAATCTGCACCCAATATATTTGAAACTCAATGAGATACATTCAATCAATTTTATGGAATTGAAAAATTCATTACAGCTGGAGGGTTAACTAATGACTCATTCCCATCTCTAGTTGGTGGAGATGATGCAACTAACTTTAATTTTGAAGAACAAAGGTTAATTGATGCTCCTGATAAAACATTATTAAATTATGTTTATTCAGAAAGATTTGTGAACCTTACAGTTGATCACATGAATCAAATAGGGCTTCAAAATAAATACATTATAAATCCAATTGGATTATCTGATTCAACATCATATGCAACTCAAATTTCAGGTGACGTTGATTACATAAAATCTGTTGCAACAGATTTCAATGTTCTAAATTGAGGGCAAGCCAAAAGAGATAATGCTGGAGCATTCGGAATATCAAACAAATCTCCAGATTCTCAAATCTATAATTGATTAGGGGATCACATGGAATCTTCTACAGAAGCTGCACATATCTATTTAGAAGATTTATTTACACACTCACCAAACATGGCTAAGGAAGACGGAACAATCTCATGAAACTCAGAATTTGGAAACGAAGGAAGAAAGATTAGAACAAGTTTAAATCATTTGGCACAGTTATTTGAAGATCTTAAATCTGTTTCAAATGGAACTACAAATGCATTTGAAAATTCTATGATAGTTATTTACGGAGATCATCACGATCACTCTTCACCTGATAGAGATGAAAACGGAATAATCCAAGAGAATAGATCATTTGCGATGATTAAGTATCCAGTAACCAATACGCCAACTAAGGCGGCTTATACACCTGTTAGTGATTATGCTGTTTGATCTCCACACATTCAGAAGATTATTGAGAACGGACTTACGCCATCAGGAGGATATGATTTTATTAAAACAAATCCAAATTTCGCAGCTGATAGAAATTTTGTTACATTTAGTGGAGTTCAAGGTTATTACTCTCACTTCGCTAAAGCAAGCTCAACTGAGCTTACAAATGGTTTCAGTCCAACACAAAGTGTCCACAATTTTCCAGGTATAAATGTTGATGCAGAAAATCTAATTCATTATGAAGACAATAAAGCTAATTTAGCGGATGTTCTTGCGCCTGTGAGGTGAATATAATGAAAAGATATTTAATAATGCCTTTAATCTTTAGTATGTTAACAATGTTTATATTATTTATGTTTAAATATATGGGGTACTTTATTGCAACAATGTTGAGAAATGATCTTGTTTACTTCATGCTCTTGATTCCTGTAATTTCTCTTATTTTAATCATCGGACTGATATACATGATCATGGGAATGAAAAACGAAAAGGGAGAATGATCTTTTGCTTGATATAAGATACTTCCTATAATAGTATTTGTTTACTTCTTTGCAGTTCTAATAGCGATAACAAATATTTATCTAACGACAGGTATTGCTGCTCAAATTCTTATAGTTGGAATTCCAGTATTCATACTATTAATCTCAAATGTTTTCCTTGTTCTTAATTATATTAAAACCAAAAAAACAACTACCAAAATTATGTCTTAATTTAGATATAATTTTTTTATGAAAAAAACGCTTTTAACAATCGCATCAGTGATCTCAGTTCTTTCATTAGTTCCGCTTTTCTTTCTTTTCTTAAGACTTAAAGAAGCATCTAATTTGATGAAAGCAGATACTGCTGGTCCAGCTGTAATTGATAAAATTTTAGGCTATTCAATTAAGACTCCTGATTTACTAATTCCGTTTATTGCAATTGTAATAATTTTTGCAATTCAAGCAGTAATAGCAACTTATCTATTAACTAAGGGAACAACAAGACAAGAAAAGGTTTTCGGATACCTAACATTTATATTAGGCGGACTTGGACTGAATGCGATTTACTTTGTTATTACATTAATTATTAATAGTCCTAAATCTTTAAGACCAAGAGGTGTGAGAGGTTGAGCGACAGTTTCTGCAATAGTAATTTCTCCTATTGTTATGAGTATGCCAATTATTGGTTTTGCATTCTTTAAAGGAATAGATAACCCGACTCATATTAAAAACATTAGCTATTCAACAAATCCGTCAAATCAAAATGTCATTGAAATATTCACCGATGGATTTGATCCACAATATATGTTAGAAAAAATTCAGAATAATCATTCATATGACAATTTCGATGTTTATCCTAACTTCGTTGTATCAGGAGCTGAAACATCATATTCACTACCTACTATTATGGAAGGTATTGAAACTAGAAATATTTTTAATCAATATGATCAAGCAACTGGAGCGACGTCTATGGCAAGTATGTCAGCGAGTGTTTTTGGAACTGCAATAAGTAACCACTTAAGTTCAAACAATGTATCAGCACCAGAAAAATATTTAATCAACACAAACGGAATTATTGAAGGTGGAGGATTTGCTGCTTCAATGTCAGGTGATCCTGAATTTATGAAACGAATCGATCCTACTGTTAAAACCGTTAATTGAGGTCAAGCAAGAAACGATTTGGCTGGAACTGTAGGAACTATGAACTATTCTCCTGAAAGAGCTTATTTAGCTTGACATGACGAGAAAGCTATTGCTGATGCTACTGCTACAAAAGGAACAAGAGTTCTATTACAAGAGTTTTCAACTCACTCTCCAAGAATAACTGGCGAAGACGGAGGAGTTACATTTAAGACTGGTACAGAAAACGGAATTGATGTTTCTGTATTGGAAACAGCCAAAGGATTAGATAACTCTCTAACAGCGTTCATTGAAAATCTTAAGACATTGAAAGATACATCAGGAATGTCTGTATATGATAATTCAATGATCATCATTTATGGAGACCACGCTAACCACTCTACAGATTTAATTCATTTTGATTCACCAGCAGGAACAACTGCAAGTAAATATAATTCTATGATGATGGTTAAGTATCCAAAAGCGAATTATGGATCAGCAGGATATCACACAGCAGTTAATGTTAATACAACACAAGAAATTTACGCGCCTTTCTTAAATCATATAATTAAAAACATTGCAGATCCAAAATTTATAGAAGATGATAAGTTTGGCAATTTCGCTCCAGGTAGAGAATTCCTAGGATTCTACGGAGAAGAAGCTGTTTATATGAAATATGCAGGATCAGGAGCTGACAAAGTATTGATGGCAGACAAAGCGGTTACTATTGGGGCAACAGAAGGTTTCCTTACTTATGATGAATATAAACTTTTACCTGGTGGGCAAACAGACTTGCTTAAAGATATTATTTGAAAGGTGAGTCCATAATGAAAAGATTTTATTTATACAATGCGTTTCTATTATTGCTATTAGCACTAATCCTGTTCTTCTTTAAGTACAGCGGTTTCTTCATGGCAATAATAATGAGACAAGATATCATCTACTTCTCAATAATTCTTCCAGTTTATGTTTTCCTTATTTTTATAGGTCTCTTTTACCAATTCTTTAAATTGGACAGGAAAAATAAACAACTTTTCTGAATTCAAATTGGAGCAATAATGAATACTCTATTTATCGGTGCGATGTTGGTCGTTTCATCAAAAATGTATTTAACATCCTCTATTGGATTAGAAATACTATTAATGTCACTTGCTACTCCTTTAATCTTTGTTCCTCTTGTTTACTCTTGAGTTAAAACGTTCTGAAAAAACAAGTCAATTTAATTTATTTAATCTTTGATTAGGAATATAATATCTTTGCTATTGAACACCAATGGT
>JAOZTM010000037.1 GCA_029942215.1 Metamycoplasmataceae bacterium
GTTCTTCTGTAAAAGCAACAGGAAGAGTTGAAAGATTCAACAGAATGTTCGGAGAGATTAAGCCTAAGAAGGCAGCTCCAAAAAAAGAAGAAGCTAATTCATCAAATAAAGAAGAATAAAAAATCCAGGTTACTGGATTTTTAATATGATATTATAAGTTCCTATTTCATTACCATCATTAAAATGCATCTTGTATTTAAAGTTTACATAACCTGATTCTCTATCAAGATCAAATAAGTAAGTATTTAGAATTTGAATCCCTGGACTCATTTCAATTCTATTTTGAACAGTTTCATTTAATTTGAAATTGTAAGTAACTGGTCCTGCAAATATATTAACAACTTTATCTGACACTTCTATTAGGTTAGTAACTTTTGTAGATGGGTCTGTAAATTCATAAGTTGTAAAGTTATCTATTTTAGAAACTTTAACCGGAGCAGTGAATTCCATTTTGTCATCTTTATCTTTACCAGTCATTATTGCTGTGAAAGTTACATTCATTATTTAAGTCTCGCTTTAACTAATTCTTCACCGAACAGGAATATAGCTTTAGCTAACTCTGGTCCATGTTCTTGATAAGTAGTTGCGTTTCTTATTGGCATGAATAAGTTCTTACCTTTTTCACCAGTGATTTCTTTTGTCTTGTTAACAACATCACTAATAGCTTCAACTGTGAAATCAACTTTGTTTAATTCTTCAGCGAAAACTTTTAATACAGGAAGATCTTCCATTGGTTTAACTGAAACATCATCGTAAATTTTTAAAGAGTTTTGAATATCTTTATATGTAACTGCATTCATCTTATAAGTAGAAATAAATAAATCAGTTCAAGCTTCATCTTTATTAACTTCAACGTGTTCTAAGATTTCTTTAGTTGACATTGCCTTAATATATTCTTTTGAGAATCAATCCATTTTTTTAATATCAAATTTAGATGATGATTTTGAAAGTCTTGCAGGATCGAATGCTTTAATTAGTTCTTCCTTAGAAAGCATTTCTTTTGCTTCAGGATGAGTTCAACCAAGTAATACTAAGAAGTTGAAGATAGCATGTTCGTTGTATCCATCTTCTCTATAGTCAGCAATGAATTGCTTAACTGATGTATCTCTTTTAGAAAGCTTCTTACCTTCCATGTTAGTAATGATTGTAAAGTGTCCAAACTCTGGAGCTTCTCAACCAAACGCTTCATAGATAGCAAGTTGCTTAGGAGTATTAGTTGTATGTTCTTCTCCACGGTGTACATGAGAGATTTCCATATCGTGATCGTCTACAACAACTGCGAAGTTGTATGTAGGGAAACCATTATTCTTTTTAATAACAAAGTCACCTATGTCATCTGTATTAATAGTAATGTTTCCTCTAACGATATCGTTTCAAGAATAATCTTTGTTTTTATCTAAAGCAATTCTGATTGCAAATTCTCCAGCTTCATCTCTTTGTTTGATTTCATCTTCAGAAATTGTTAATCAATCTTTCTTATATCTAAAAGAAGGGATTCCAGCTTTTTCTTGTTCATCTCTTTGTTGAGTTAACTCTTCAGAAGAATCGTAAGCCTTATAAGCTTTACCATTCTCTAGTAACTCATCAATAAGTTTGTTATATCTTTCAAGTTTCTCACTTTGTCTATAAGGACCATATTTCTCTACTGGTTTTAAAGGTGATTCATCAGGAGTGATTCCTAATCATTCTAAATTCTCTAATTGAGATGCTTCTCCATCAGAAATATTTCTAGCAATATCAGTATCTTCAATTCTAACGATGAAGTCACCGTCAAAATGCTTTGCATATAAATAGGCAAATAAGGCAGTTCTTGCTCCACCGATATGTAAATATCCGGTTGGAGATGGTGCGTATCTTGTTCTAGTTCTTTTCATAGTTTTAATTTTATCACTTTATATCATTTATAATATATGCATGCAAGAACAAATGTACAAATCATTAACTGATATATATAAAAAATATGTGGAGTTAAAGGAACAATTAAACTTACCTGAAATAGCAAGTGATATAAAAATTTATACTACTATCACAAGAGAAATCAATTCAATTGAGGATATTTCTACTACCTTCAAGAAATACTTAGATGCTGAATTAGCAATCAAAGAAGCTAAAGAAATAATTTCTTCTGAAAGCGATAAAGATTTAATTGATATGGCTAAGATGGAACTTGATGAAAATTCTCCAAAGCTTTCTCCTTTAGCTGAAGAATTAAAAATTCTATTATTACCTAAGGACAAGAATGATGAAAGAAATGTCATTATGGAAATAAGAGGAGCTGCAGGAGGAGATGAAGCAAACTTGTTTGCTGGAGATCTTTTCTCAATGTATAAATCTTGAGCATCTTCAAACAAAATGAAACTTGAACTTTTAGAATCTTCTAGAGGAACTGGTGGAGGTTATTCTTTATTAGTATTTAAAGTTGATGGAGAAAAAGCTTATTCACAACTTAAATTCGAATCAGGTGTTCACAGGGTTCAAAGAATACCTACAACAGAAACTCAAGGAAGAGTACATACTTCAACAGCTACTGTAACAGTTATGCCAGAAGCTGACGAGTCAGTAATGGAAGAGTTGAAGAATGCAGATCTTAAAGTTGATACATACAGATCATCAGGTGCTGGTGGACAATCAGTTAATACAACGGATTCAGCTGTAAGGATAACTCATATACCAACAGGTGTAGTTGCATCATCACAAGATGGTAAGTCTCAAATTTCAAATAAAGCTTTAGCAATGAAAGTTCTTAAAGCAAGAATATACGAACTGCAACTTAAGAAAGAAGCAGAAGAAGCAGGAGAATATAGAAAGCTTGCTGGTTCAGGAGCACGTTCTGAAAAGATAAGAACTTACAATTATCCTCAAGATAGAGTAACTGATCATAGAATTGGATTCTCAACTTCATTAAAAGGAGTTCTATCTGGAAAAGTGGAGCCAATAATAAATGCTCTACTTGCAGAAGAACAAGCAGAAAAGATTAAGGAAAGTGGAATCTAATGACTGGATCATTTGGATTAATTTTAGCAGCAGTTTTAACACCCACTTTAATGGCAATTCTTTAGTATGAATGAATTACTAAGAGAAAAAAGAAGATACGGTTTACCCGAAGAAATTTCTGCACAAGAGCAGGAACTTTTAGATCAAGGAATTCCAGTTCAAAAAATAATAGGATTTATTGATTTTGACGACTTAAGAATTAGTGTTAAAAAAGATGTTTTAATTCCAAGATATGAAACTCAAGAAGTGGTTGAAAAAGCGCTTGAATTTCTAAATAAAGATTCAAAGGTTTTAGATCTATGTACTGGAAGTGGATATATTGGTTTAACTATTAAACAAAAGAAAGAATGTGATGTAACACTTTCTGATATTTCTAGTGAGGCAATAGCTCAATCTACGATTAATGCTAAGGATAACGAACTAGACGTGAAAATTGTTGAATCAGATTTATTTGAGAATATCGATTCTAAATTTAATTTAATAATTTCTAATCCTCCATATATCCCAACTTCAAATGAACTTCCAGAATCAGTTCTAAAACATGATCCAGCTTTAGCTTTATTTGGTGGTGAAGACGGGAATGATTTTTACAAAAAAATAATTGAAGAAGCACCAAACTTTTTAGAGAAAAACGGGACTTTAATTTTTGAGATTTCTGAAGACAATAAAGAGCTTCTATTCGACAACGGTTTTGAAATACTAAATGATATTAATGGGAAACCTAGAATAGCAATTAAACACTTTAATTAAATGTATAATTCAAGTATGAACATATACAATGAATTATTTTTAACAACAACAGATACAATCACAGGAATTGGAGCACCCGTTTCAGTAAAGAATAAAGAAGCACTTTTTAAAATTAAGAGTAGATCAACAGACAAACAATTTATTATTGTGGTTGCTTCTTTAGATGAAGCTAAGAAATTAAAAGGATGAACACCTAAAGCAAC
>JAOZTM010000038.1 GCA_029942215.1 Metamycoplasmataceae bacterium
GCAACAGCGTATCCATTTTTAATTAAGAAATTAGTTGCGTAACCAGTTGCTACGTCAACTACATCGTTTACTTTTCCATCTTTACAATCCTTAATTAAAATAACTTTCATTACTCAGTTCCTTGTTCAGTCGTTACAATCGCATGTTTAACATTCTCTGTGAAAATATTAAGCGGCTCTGCTGAAACGGCTGCAGCGGCTCCAAAATGGCCACCTCCGCCAACTGCTTCGGCTATAAGCTGAACGTTTGTGTCTAATCCTCTAGCTGAAAGCTTGAATGCTTTCTTATCTGGAATCTTAGCAATAATGAATGCAGCTTTTCTTCCTGCTGTTTTTAACATCTCATCTGCAGCTTTTGAAACTACGTCTCCAGGCACTTCGCCTTGGTATGATGAAATGAAGAATCCTGGTTTAACTTCAACAACTTGAGATAATATCTCTGCAATAAGTTTTGTTTCTGTTTCTGAGTTCTTAAGAACTTCAATAGAAACTTTTCCTGATGCTCCAACTTTTTCAAGATATGCAGCTGCTTCGAATGTTCTAGCAGAAGTTGATTTCTGGAATTGTTGAGTATCAAGATAAATACCATTCAACATCATTTGAGCTGAAGTCTTTGATAACTTTACATTCTTCTTCATAAATTGAATAACTTCTATAACAATCTCTGATGCAGATGATGCTGTTGTATCTATGTATGAATTTGTTTTCAATATCTTTTCGTGTAATGAACTAACTCTATGGTGATCGAATACGAATAAGTTTTCTTCTCTAACCTTATCAATGAATTCTGGGAACTCTGTACGTCCTTCTTCAGCAGTATCAACGATTACACATAGTGTATGTTTTGATCCAACTAGTTTTTTAACTTTAGAAGACTTAACGAAGTAAGCTTTCTCTTCGTCAGTTAATGCTTTCATTGCTTCTGTTGTTGTTCCGTCAATAATAACGTTTTGAATATAAATGTTTTTACCGTATCCCTTAGCGATACCAGCAACACCCAACGCAGAACCAACTGCATCAAGATCAGCATATACGTGTCCAAAGATAACAACATTCTTAATTTCTGAATTAGTCAATGAGTTTTCAAATAGAGATGCAATTTGATTAATCTTAATTCTTGAAGTTGTTTTAGCGATCTCTGATTTTGAACCGTAGAACTCAGCTTTAGCTGTTTGACTAATAATACTTACTTGGTCTCCACCTCTTGATTGTGCTTGCATTAATCCTTCTTTAGCAAATGAAATCAATTTCTTGTGTGATATAGAATCAGAACCAAATCCAATTGATGCTGATAGTTGAATACCATCAACTACGTTGACTCTTCTTAAGTGATCAAGGAAATTAAATCTATCGTCCTTCATTTTCATTAATGAGTTTTGGTTTGTGATAATAATGAATTTACCATTTACGTATTGTCTGTATGAGAAGTTAAGGTTTTCTGAAATGTCGTCTAACATCTTAATAACTTCTGATTGAATACGGAACAGTTCTTCAGGAGGAAGAATTAATTGGAATTGTTGGAAGTTATCAATTTCTAATTCTCCAACTACAAGTTTCTCATCTGTATAGTGTTCAAGAACCATTGATTCGTTTGTGATGTCTTTAATAGATATAGCTTTATTTTTATAATCAACATTAGCTTCATACTTAATTTTATTAAGTTCGAATTGGAAATTAACTTTTCCTTTTGAAAATCCTTTTTTAAATGTTTCAGAAATTGACAGAAGACTTTTACCTATAAGTTGTTTAGAGATTCTTTCCGCAACAAACTTAGATGTTCAGATAACGTCTCCTTCTTCATTAAAGGCAATAAGTCCAACACCTGTAGTTGCAACCATTGAATCAACATAGTAATCAAATGACTTCTCAAGCTTCTCTCTTTTTCTTTTAACGTAAAGGAAAGAGAAAAGAGCGATCGCAAGGTTTGCGAACACTAAAACAGAAGTAATTGAAATAATGATTATTCCTATCATTCCTCCAACATACAAATTAGCAATAACTATAATTGCTGCATATATCCCTATGTACATAAGTACGAATATTCAAAGTGTGATTATATTTTTGTTTTTCATATGGTTATATTATATAAAAAAAGATAGTATTTATACTATCTTCTTACTCTTTCTTTTGTAAATGGTAATAATGCCATTGTTCTAGCTCTCTTTATAGCTCTCGCCATGTTTCTTTGTTGAGCAGCTGATAATCCAGTTACTCTAGCAGCTAGGATTTTTCCATGTGAATTAATAAACTTCTCTAATAATTCAACATTTTTATAATCAACGTATCTTACTTCTTTAGGTAGAAAAGGATTTCTCTTTTTCGCTTTTAAAACTTTTTTCTTTTTAAATTGTGCCATTTTAGCCTCCTATAAATCAAGTTCTCATGGAACTTCATTCCCTTTCGCTTCATCATTTGATTTCTCTTCTTCAAAAGAAATTATTCTAGTATCAGCAGCTGAGTCATTTTTCTTAACAATGAACTCTTGTGTGTTACCTGTTCTTGCTTCAACTTGAGCTTTTGTTTCAAGAGTTTGAACTCTATCAGCAGAAACTTCATATCTAGTCACTGTCTGGTTTTCGTTGTTTTGGTATGTGTTTGAATTGAATCTACCTTCGATTGAAACTAAGGCACCTTTATTCATATACTTTTCAACAAATTCAGCTTGTGATCTTCATGCAACTATTGGAATAAAATCAGCTTGATCTTCTCCGAATGGTCTTGAAACTGCAATAGTGAATCTAGTAAACTTTATGTTTGAACTTGTAGAGCTTGTTTCAGGATCTCTAACAAGACGTCCAACTAATAGTACTTTATTCATTAGACTCTGGTTTCTTTGGTGCAGGTGTAGGTTTAGCAACAAATGAAGAAGGTTTTCTAGGAGCTCCACCTTTTCTTTCGTAAGGTTTTACTGGCTTAGCAATTTTGTTTGCTTTTTCTTCATCAATGTTTACAATCATATCTCTTCAGATAGTTTTTGTAATGTTGATCTTTCTTGTAAATTCTTTAATGTTTTCTCCATCTGTATTTACGTCCATTAGGATGTAAGTTCCAGTTGTAGAGTTGTTAATAGGATAAGCAAGTTCGGTTCTGTCAAGTTTTTCGAATTTCTTAACACCACCCTTAAATGCATCTTTCGCTATTTGTTCTGCTATTTTAATATCCTCTTTTGGATCTAAAATAAGCATTATTTCATAATTAGGCATATAGCCTCCTTTGGTCTGTGGCCACAATCGGCAGGAGCATTAAGCTCGTAAGTATTATACACAAAAAAATACCCATAGGGTATTAAGGTGTAGTTGTAACTGTTTTGAATAGTGCTAACTTGTTTAAGTATTGAGCGATATCATTTTTATCGCTTCCTGTTGCATCAACTAGGGCATCAACTATTTTTGCTTGTTGTTCTACCGGAACATCAAAACTAGTTGTTAATTTAGTTGGAACTTGAGTGAAATCAACTTGAGTTAAATCAACTGGCATTTGACTTAATATTGCCGGCAGTGAATTCGCAACAACTGGAGAGTTCAACATTTTTTCGATAATGTCTTTGTTGTCTTTGAAAGCTTGATTAACTTGTGTTGGATCTGGTCCGAGTGTTTGTCCTGGAGCAAATAAAGTCGGAATAACATCTTGAAGATTTGAGCCTGAACCAGTTAACTCTTCGATAACATCTACAGCATCAGCTAAGTTTTTAAGTTCTTCGTCAGCGTCTGCAATTTGTCCGCCTGTCATACCCTTTAATAAAGTAGAGTTAAATTCATTAAATGTACTCTTTGGAGAAAGTGATGCAGATAGAGCAGTTGCACCTAATGCAATTGGAAGTGCTGTAATGATACCCACTGAAGCCCCAAGTCATCTAGCAGCAAAGTTAGATTCACCTGCAGCTTTGTTTTCTTTCATAGTTCTTTTTAATTTTCTTCTGAAGAATCAGTAGATTAGGAA
>JAOZTM010000039.1:0-352 GCA_029942215.1 Metamycoplasmataceae bacterium
CAGCAACTGTTGTTTCTACATCTATTAATAATAAAAGTACAAGTGTTACAAGACACATGAGCGTTAACAATACAATAATGGGAAGAAAATCATCAACAATAAGTCATTTCGATACTGTTACAAATTCATCTATACCAGGATTAGGTACAACAAGCATGGCAAACGTATCGTGATATGGAATGGGATCACGTAGTGACACTTGACATTTTACCTTTGTTGATGAGTTTGGTAATGAGTATGCTAACTCAGAAATATATAGAACATCAGATACTGCAAATGGTTATGATCAACTCGGAACTTTAGCTAAGCCTTTAAATAAAGCTTATCTTCCTGGAGGACTATTCTTTAATCA
>JAOZTM010000039.1:362-3765 GCA_029942215.1 Metamycoplasmataceae bacterium
GTGTTTGAACATTTGATGCATATGCTGCTACTGCATCCGCTTCAATTCTCGCTAACCAAATAGATCCTGTTAATGGAGATGGTTATGACTTAAGACTTGCTAAGAGAATGGCAATGGTCGATGTATCTATTCTTCCAATAAAAGATGACGGAGCACATGATGCTACTCTTTATGACACAATGCGTATGGCATACGATGAATTACATATTGAGATAAACTCTAAACTTACTGAAGCTGAAGTTCAATCTACTTCTACTTCTGCTTATGAAGCATCAGTTACTGCATATAAAGCATCTGCCGGCACTGGAACTGCGTTAACGGAGAGTGAATTTAAACTTGCTGCAGAATATGCAACACAATTCAACCGTTTTGGAACTTTTGGAAATATGGATCACTTTTGAGCTGACGTATCACTTTCAGGACAGAATGACCATGATTGATCTTTACATCCTTGATCTGCTGAACAACATACTAAAGCTGAAGCTGCTAGAAGTGGTTTCGTACCTTTAACTGTATCTCGTTTACATGCTCCTATGATGTTAAGAGGTTCTGAAATGACGCATGCTAATCATACTTCAGATGAATGAATGACATATTTTGAAACCTATCAAAGAGTTTATATAAAACAAGCAATTGAATTCATTAACTCTAAAGGGGACATGTATCGTTCTGATGCTCCTGTTTACTTTAATGATACGACGCGAACTGTTTACTACACGGGAACTCCGTGAGATATCAATACTGAGCACGAATCATATCAAAGACTAGACAGAACAGCTGCAATCAAAAAGATATGAGATCTAGTTGATCCTGTAAGAACTGACCATAGTGAAATAATTTATGATCAATTAATAATCGCGAGACGTAGAGTAATTAAAAATATTCAAAGGCGTTCAGATAATATGACGGCTGCTGATACAGCAAAAGCAATTGAATTTGCTACTGAAACTACAGATCCAAATACAGCATTATGAACTTATCATACTCAATCTCAAAAAGAGTATCAAGCTTATATTACAATTGTTAATGAGTACAACGCCTCACCTCCGATTGCTAGAGATACAAGTGTTGTAAAACCTCCAATATCATGACCAACAAATTCAGGATACGATTATCTTAATGCTTATAATCAACTTCAAACTACAGCTGATAATGAAGCGTATGATAACGGAGATCCTGCAACTAATGTTGCTTACCAAGTTGGAGGATCTCACTACGATCAATTTATGTATGACGGAGGACCTTCTAAAACAATTTCGTCTATAACAGGAACATTAACAAGCACCGCAGCTGGTATTCAAACAGCTGTTGATCAAAGCACTTTCAATGGTAACAATAGAGATGCCTTGAAATTAACTTCTCTTTCTCTACCTTGAGCAAAGGCTGAAGCAATTACTAAAGCAATAAAAGGATATCCTGTAAACATCTCAGCTCATCCTAAGTTTGATCAAAAACTTTGAGATGCAATACAACCAGCTGCAGATGCATTCAAAGCTGCCATGGAAGCGGCTACAACAATTCCAGAGCTAGAAGCATTAACTAATGGGAATGACGCAATTGCGAATCCTGAAGCTGCAGCTTACTTTGATGCCATTGATGCATTTGATGAAGAATTACTACTAAAAAAAGATGACACAGTCACTATACAAAATGATCTAACTGAACAAAAAATAACTGTCACTTCTCCAGGAGTTACATCTTCTAACGAACTTTGAATTCTTCTTGGAAGTATAGGTGCTGGACTTGCCTTAGTCGGTGGTGGTCTATTCGCATTATTCAAAAGAAAACAAAAATTAGGTTAATAAAAAACTAGCAATCGCTGGTTTTATTTTTTTATTATAAGTTTACTGTATATGTTTTTGTATTAAATGGTCCCAATGATGAAGGGTATTTATTACTTGTAAATGAAACTGTCATTTGAAAGGAAGTATCACTAGCACCTATTGCTGGATGACTGTATGTCGCTGCTGTATGAAATTTAGCAAAGGCTAAATCAACATTTAAAAGTCCTTTTAGTTCAAATTCAGCCGTAGTCAATCCTGTTGGATAAGAAGCGTCAATGACTTCATTTTTATCAACGTCTGTAGCATGTTTGTTTGAGTCATTAAGGAAATTATAACCTGGACCAAATTCTAGCGAAACATGCTGTGTTTCTTTTGCAGCTTCTATAGCATTATATGCATCTGTTCCAGTTATCTCAACAGGAACAACAACAGTTTCTGTTATTCCTCCAGGTTTAGCGATTGATATATTAAAATTAAAAGCACCATCTGTATTCATTTCTGCTCATGAAATTTTCAACTCAGTTCCTCTTGCATCAGCCATGAATGTTGTGTCAACACCAAAGAAATCAAGTGTTGTTGTTGTTAATTTTTTTTCAGCTTGTAGATCAAGATCAAAAGTACGCACTGCTGTTGAAGCAGGAATAGCTTCTATAGCCGCTTTAACAAACTGGATATCTGCATCAGCTTGTGAATTAGCAATCGGTACTGCAACACCTGTTCCAGTTCCTGTAGTAGTTCCAGTTCCTGCAGCAGTTCCAGTTCCTGCAGCAGTTCCTGTTCCTGCAGCAGTTCCAGTTCCTGTAGTAGTTGTATCTTCTGCTTTATCAGTTCCACAAGACATTACTGTCGCAACTGGTGCAACAACAACTCCTACAGATCCTAGTCCTAATAATAATTTTTTTGTTTTTGTCATAATGACTCCTTTATATAGATAGAAGTATTATAGACAAAAAAAGGCATAAAAAAAATGGTGATCACGATAGGATTCGAACCTATGGCCACATCCTTAGATAGACTTGCCCAGTAAAAGTGGACACTCATAATAGACAAAGCTATACAGTTGAATCAATTCGATCAGATAAATCCATTAAGCTAAGTAACGAAAGGGATACTTTTTTTCCATTTTTTAATTGTGAACAAATTTTTAAGTTAATGCCAAATTCCTTGTTTAGACGATAAGAACTAAGTTCATTATTATTCATTGCCTTTTGAATTTTTTTTGATATTTTTTGTTTGATAAGAATTTCTTTACTTTTCATATAATAATAAGCATCCATAGACTTAGAGAACTTAGATAGAATATGATCGAATTCCTCTTGCTTACTTAACATAGAAAGATAAGAAGCAACTTTGGCAAGTCTTTCTGGATTATTTATGAATCCATAATTTTTATTTATGGCAGAATAAAGAGGTAAAAATGCTTCTGTTCTTGCATTGTTTTTTGAATTAAGAGCATTTTTGAAACTTAAATCAGTTAAGTCTTTTCAATAAATTTTTGAATAGTTAACCATTTTTTGATTTACACTCATTTTTTGATTTCCTTAATTAGTTCATTCAACTCTCCATCAGTCAAAGAATTTACAGCAATTAATTTAGCTATGTTGATGTGGCTAATGTTA
>JAOZTM010000040.1 GCA_029942215.1 Metamycoplasmataceae bacterium
TCTTCAGCTTTAACTTCTTCTACTTTTGTTTCTTCAACTGCTTGTTCAGGAGTCGAAGGTGTTTCTTCTTTAATTTCTTCAGTTTTAACTTCTTCTACTTTCGTAGCTTCAATGTTTTTATTTTCTTCAGTCATTAGAATTTCACCCCTTCTTCTCTTACAGCTTCAGCAATTGCTTTAACTCTTCCGTGGTAAATGTAACCTGATCTATCAAATACAAGTTCCTTGATTCCAAGGGCTTTTATTTTAGCTCCGATTGCTTTACCTACTTCAGTAGCAGCAGCGATGTTTCCACCATTTTCAATTTTTAATACTAGTGTTGATGATTGTGCTAAAGTAACTCCAGCTACATCATCGATAAGTTGAGCTTCGATGTTTTTGTTTGATTTAAATACGTTAAGTCTAGGTTTAGTTGCAGTACCAGAAATCTTACCTCTGGTTCTAAGGTGTTTTTTAACTCTAGCTTTTGATCTTGATATTTTTGCCATGAATTTACCTCGCCGCTATTTAGCAGCTGCCTTTCCCTCTTTACGTTTTATAATCTCACCTTTATACATGATTCCCTTACCTGAATAAACAGAAGGTCTTCTAACATCTCTTATCACAGCGGCCATTTGACCAACTGCTTGCTTATCGTTACCAGTAATAATAATCTCTGTTGCTTTTGGTAATTCAACCTTTACATTAGATGGAATATCTAATAAGTGAGGGTGTGAATAACCAGCATTGATTTCAAGTTGATTTCCTTTAAGTGAGGCTTTATAACCAACACCTTTAATTTCGATCTCTTTTTTGAAACCAGTTGTAACTCCCTCAATCATCCCGTGGATGTGTGAGTTTGTTGTCCCGTGTAATTGTTTAGTATGTTTTTCTTCGTTGGCTCTTACAGTTGTAAGTCCACCGTCTTTAACCTCTATTGAGATTAATGGAGAAAACTCTCTTGATACTGTTCCGTTCTTTCCTGTAACTTCAACAACGTGTCCATTGACTTTGATTGTTGTTCCATCAGGTATGGCTAATAGTCTATTTCCAACTCTTGACATAAATTAACCTATCAAACAAAGGCGATAACTTCTCCACCGATGTTTGCCTTTCTAGCCGCTCTATCTGTCATCATCCCTTGAGATGTTGAGATTATGGCTGTACCGAATCCTGATAATACTTTGGGAACATCAGCAGCTTGAGTATAAACTTTAAGCCCTGGTTTAGATATTCTCTTAACACCAGTGATTGCTTTTTGTGTTCCTTTGTATTTAAGTGTGATAACAATTTTCTTTGTTATTCCTTTACCAAGTGTTTTGTGATCAACGATGAAACCTTCAGTTTTAAGAATTGTTGCGATAACTTCTTTCTTGTTAGAATGAGGCATTTCAACTGTTCTATGTTTTCTTTGGTTAGCATTTTTGATCCTTACAAGCATGTCAGCAATTGGATCTGTAATAATACCCATAATTATCAACTCGCTTTCTTGATTCCAGGAATTTCACCCTTATGCGCTAGTTCTCTAAAACAGATACGACAGATTTTGAACTTTCTCATTACTGCATGAGGTCTTCCACATAGTTCACATCTTGTGTATTCTCTAGAAGAGAACTTAGCATGTTTCTTTTGTTTTTCAATAAGTGCTTTTCTTGCCATTAGTTCTCCTCTCTCTGTTTTTTGAAAGGCATTCCTAATAGAGTTAATAACTCTCTAGCCTCTTCATCAGTTTTAGCAGTTGTAACAATAATTACATCTAGCCCTTTAATTTTTCTGATTTTGTCAAACTTTATTTCTGGAAAGATGATTTGTTCTTTAATACCGATTGAGAAGTTACCTCTCCCATCGAAAGCCTTAGGGTTTACACCTCTAAAGTCTCTGATACGAGGAATAGCTACGTCAATTAATTTAGTAAGGAACACATACATGTTTTCTCTTCTTAAAGTAACTTTTGAACCCATTGGCATTCCTTCTCTTAACTTTCATGAAGCAAGAGATTTTCTAGCCTTTGTTTCCATTGGTTTTTGACCTGTGATCATAGTTAGTTCATTAGCAACTTCTTCAATTGCTTTTGAGTTTGTAACTTCGTTACCAGCAGTCATGTTGATAACAATTTTCTCTAATTTTGGTAGTTGCATAGAAGATTTGTATTTGAATTTTTCTTGAAGTGATTTTTTAACTTCTTTATTATATTTTTCTTGTAATTTAGTCATTAATCTCCCTACTTCTCGTCTTTCTTAGTTTCAACTTTTTCTTCTGTTTTAGCTGGAGCCTTTGGAGCTGCTGCTGTTTTAACTTCTACCTTTGGTGTCTCTACCTTAGAGTCAGTCTTAGCTTCAGTTTTTGCTACTTTAGCATCTTCTTTAGCTTCGGCTTTTTTGATCTTCTTTTCTTGCTTTTCTTTAATATGAATCTTTACGTTTGAGATGTGAATAGGAGCTTCAAACTCTGTTATTCCACCGTCTGGATTTTGTTGTGTTGGTTTGTTGTGTTTTTTAACTATGTTAACTTTATCTACAGTAACTCTTTGTCTATCTTTTGTGATATTCAAAACTTTACCGATTGATCCTTTGTGAGAACCAGCTATTACTTTAACTTCAACATTCTTTTTGATAATATTTTTAGCCATAATAACCTTTAAAGTACCTCAGGTGCAAGAGAAAGAATTTTATTGTATCCTTTTTCTCTTAGTTCTCTGGCTATTGGCCCGAAAACACGTGTACCTTTTGGTAATCCTTTCTCGTCAATGATAACAACAGCGTTGTCATCAAATCTAATGTAAGTTCCATCTGCTCTTTTACATCCATACTTAGTTCTAACAACAACTGCTCTAACAACTTGTCCTTCTTTTACAATACCGTTTGGTGATGCTTTCTTAACTGAACAAACGATGATGTCTCCGATTGCTGATGATTTCTTTACAGATCCACCAATATTTCTTATAACACCAACTTCTTTTGCTCCTGAATTGTCAGCAACAACGGCTCTAGACATTTCTTGTAACATTATTCACCATCCTTATGAGTTTCAATAACTTTGTTAAGTCTGAATCTCTTAGATGCTGATAATGGTCTTGTTTCAATAATTTGAACCATATCTCCATCTTTAGCAATTTCTGTTTCATCATGTGCTGCAAATTTCTTTGTAGACAAGAATCTCTTTCCGTAAAGAGGGTGTTTAATGTATGTTTCAACAGCGACTGTAATAGTTTTTGCGTTTTTCGTAGAAACTACTTTACCGTTAAGTGTTTTTCTCGATGTTCTATCCATTATTTACCTTCCTTTTTAACTGGAGATTCTTTTTTCTCTGAATCCTCTTTATTCTTAATTGCTGTAAATGCTCTAGCTACGTCTCTCTTAATTAAAGCTATTTTATGAGGTTGTTCTAATTGTCCTGTTGCATTTTTAAATCTCAACATGAACAGTTCCGCTTTAAGGTTATCAATGATTCCGTTAAGTTCAGAAACAGTCTTTGTGTTTAATTCTTTAATTCTCATCAGTGTCCCCTTTCGTAACGATCTTCACTTTAACTGGAAGCTTGTGGCCACCTAGTCTTAGTGCGTCTCTTGCGATTTCTTCAGAAACTCCTGATACTTCGAATAACATAGTGTCAACTCTGACAA
>JAOZTM010000041.1 GCA_029942215.1 Metamycoplasmataceae bacterium
GAAGTTCTTTAAACTTTCTAATAATTCGTTTTTAAATCCACTTATAACACCTAATTCTTCAAACTTTTGATACATTTGAAGTTCAGTTGACGTTATAGAAGAAGTGTCATTAATTCTCTGAATTTTTATCATGTCTATCATTTTTTGATTTGAAGACTCAGACAATATATATTCTGTCTTAGGAGTCGTGCTTTGATTTATATCAACTTCTATTAAAGAAATTTTGTTGATGCTACTCAATGCTTCACTATATGTGTTTTCTTTCATAAAAAATTTAAGTTCCGGAACTTTTCTTGAACCTTTATTCTCATTAACAATTCCTTCAAGTGTTGTAAAGAATAGATCATATGAAGACTCTGCCATACCAGCCCTTAACATAGCATTCTTAATTCCATCTGAGATTACACTGTTTGGGTTCAAATAGCTTTCAACACCATTTGTAGTTTTGTAATAACCAAAATTACTACTGATAATAACTTCAGCAGCAGCAATTGGGTTTGAAGCTATATTATCAAAAACAGATGAGCTATTAGATGTGCTTATGTTAGCTACGAACTGATTTGTTGACCTTGCAGAAGATTCAGCAGAAGCTTTGTTTAAGTTTGCTTCAGCAGCCAAAAGTTGAGTTTTTATAGCTGCTTCATTCGTGGCAATCTGACTATTTGTATCTATGATAAGTTGATTTCTTTCGGCTTCAGTTAATTTAGGTGCACCGATTTCAGTTTCAACTTTTGTTGTCATATCGTCTATTTGAGTTTGAGTATAACCACTTGTATGTGACAGAAGTTCTTGGACTGTGTCTAAATACACTTGAGGATCTGAATCTGTTTTTGCAGTATAAATTTCATTATGTAAATAAATTTCTTTAACATCGACACCAGAAACTAAAGCTTCAGTAGCATCTGAAGTTTCATTCGCAAAATCAACATATGGACCTAGAATGTCATTCATTGCAGTTTCATTATTACCAAGTGTACTTATCGCCTTTTCGACTATTGAAAGCATCTCTTGAGCTGCAGCACCACTTGATGAGGCTGCGGATCTCATTGTTCCATCGCTGTTTAAATTAACTAAAAGTGATTCTGTTCCATCAGTTGTTTTATAAACTTTAGTTTCACCGTTTTCAAACATAATTACATAACCATCTGAAAGCTTTTGTTCAAACCTTTCATCACCTGGTATTCCAAGCTTTGCCATAAGTTCAACCATATATCCTGACATGTCAGCAAGTTTAGTGATTGAATTTTCAATAGAAGCTTTAGTAGAAAGATACATCGGCACTGAAATTGCTAATCCTAAAGCTGAAAACCCTGTAAAAAATATACCACTCATTATTAGAGCTTTTTTAAATCTTATTCTATGTACTGAACTTGCTTTAGTTTTTACCATACTTCTTTCTTTGTTTTCTTCTTGATTTCTTTGTAACTATAATCATTCTTGTTTTTTCAAGGTTGACTTTTTTCTTCGAACTTGGATAAGCGCCTTCATCTAATTCTTTTCCTAATCTTAAGATTTCACTGTCATTTAATGAAACTGTAAATAGTGAAAGAAGTCCTAAACCAACAAGCAATAGAGCAACAAGGATAGTTACAACTGCTATGAATGTAATTCATTTAACGTTTGTATAATCGATTGATGCTATTCCATTTGCGATCTTTTCAGCAAACCCCATTGTGTCTCCTCAGTGTATTAAGATAACTGAAGCTACTAATGTAGATAAAAGCGAAGCTGATATAAAAGCAAGTCTATAAAACATTAAAGTTAACATTCTACATTTAGCAGGATTTTTCTTGCTTAAGTTTGTGTATTGCAAGAAAATCGCTACTAAGTAAAAGACTAATCCTGATACAAAGATTCCGAATCCGGCAATAATTAAGAATAGAATGGCCATTGCATGTCCCGGTAGCAATCAAATGAACGTAGGCATTAAAAGCAAGATAACGTCTCCGAAACCACCTATTAATGACCATCTGTGAGAAAGTATCAAAGATGCAAACAATGATGGAATGAATAATCAGAAGAATAAATGGTTTACTCAACCACTACTTGCTGAAAGTCCCATTAGTTCACTAATGAATATAACAATTGTAATAATTCAAGGAATAATTAAAACTAAGAAAAATCTTTTGTTGAATTTCCTTTTTTCACCAGGATCGCTATTTATATGTTGTTCTAGTTTATTGTTAACCATTTTGACCCCATTCCTTCCATTCCGTATTCGTTATCTCCGTTATCTCCGTTGTTTGTGTTGTCTCGATTATTAGCGAGTTTGCCGAATCTGATACGTCTATTGTTTCATTTACATCTTCCGTTTTAGAATGGGTGAATGAAGCTATAAGTCCAATTGATATTAATAGTATTGCGAATACAACAGCAATGATAGCAATGAATGTTGTAAACTTCTCTGAGTGCAAGTTGTATGGCCCTATGTGCAAGTTGTTAGCACTTGCTGCTGCAATTTGTGTTGGAGTATTGTCTGCTAAGTGTAATGAGAATATTGCATAGTTGATAAATCCAATTCCAAGCAAGAGGACAATCAATATGTTTATCAATACTATTATTATTCTTACAAACATGTTGTACACCATCTCAATTTTCAATTTAGTTGAATTCAACTTTACATTGAATATCAATACTTTTTTAAGAAGCATTAATAACCCAAGGAATCCTACCAGCCCAACGACGGATCAGAATATTGTCGTTCCCAAGAACATAGTTGTTTGTAATATTTCGACAATATGATTATCTGCACGATCTGATAACAATCATATAAATGAAGGCACCAAGATAAATATAGAAGAACCATACTTACCAGCAAACCTTCCAATTTCTGTAAAAATACCTACAAATATGGCTATTCCCACGGTTGTGAAGATTGAGAATGATGAATAGATAATATTATCTCTTAATGGATAAGAGAAGATAGGATCTATAGAACCATCTTTCATTGGTGAAATAATTCAATTAGGAATCTGATTGATAATAACTATAAATAGAGTTGCAAAAATGATGACAAAAACTTCTCATCTAAAAATAAATCAAGTTGAACCATTAACGTTTTCGGTTTTAAAATCTGATTTTTTGTATTCTTCATTTTTTCTTCTTTTGTATGAAAGCATTATGTAATTATAAATGAATTAAGGCTAAATGATTGATTGAACCAAGCCTGAAATTATATGAAAAAACCAGTAAACTGGTTTAGTTGGTCACCGAAGTGATATATTTTGCACCTATAAGCCGCGTTTTGTACCCGAAGGTTCCAATCATTTATCTATGTTTGCACATCTTCACTTTGGTTCAATTCCCTCTGTGAAGTTCCCCTACCAAGTTTGGGTTTCTAGCTCGTGGAGTTTACCGCGTTTCACTCTAATTAAATAGACTCGTCTCTGTGGCACTGGTCGTCTAGGCTCAGGTTTATTTGACCTGACACGAACACTACTTGCATCGCAGCAAGTGCTAGCGCGGACTTTCCTCTACATTGCTGCAGCGATTGGACAGTGCTAATAAATTATAAAGAAAAGCATGACTATTTCTTCATGCTTCTTTC
>JAOZTM010000042.1 GCA_029942215.1 Metamycoplasmataceae bacterium
ATTACAGGTGCTACTTTTTTAGGCTTCTTAGCTTTTTTATCAAAAGTAACAACTCCGTTTTCAGCTTTAGATGCTAATGCATCATATTTCTTGAAGATATTTTTAACAGTATCTGTAGGAACTGCTCCTTCACCTAATCACTTAGTTCTAAGTTCAACATTAATAAATGTTTCTTTAGTGTGAGGATTGTAGTATCCAACCTCTTCAATAAACCTTCCATCTCTAGGTGCTCTTGCGTCAGCAGCAACTATTCTATAGAAAGCATTGAATTTACTTCCCATTCTTTTTAATCTCAATTTAACCATGTTTGGCCTCCTTATTGCTAAATAAGTATAACATATTTCCTTGGGTGTCAAGCACTTTTGCTTTACACCTTAAATTTCTTCTCTTTTGTTTTCTTGTGTGATAAACTTTGTTTATGACTTTAAAGAAAAATAACACACAAACTGAAACGCAAGAAGTAATTCTTAAGCGTAAAAATAAATTAAACAAAATTGTTATTGCAATATTTATCGTGATTATTATATTAACTATATTAATGAAGGTAGTTGATGGAGCATTACAAGACTTTGGTTTTGGAATAGATGATATGAGAACTAGCGGCGGGACCGGACAAACATTCACAAGATCATTTTGATTAGACCCTGCGATTGTGGCTGAAGCGAAAACCGGAACAAATCACGCTTTAACTTCAATGGTTAACCATCACCCGAACTTCCTTTGAATGCTAACTCAATTTACTTGAATCACAACATTCCTTATATTGGCATTCCTTATATTCAGAATATTTAAGTTCGATTCAACATTACCAAGATGATTAAAGTGAATCATGACACAAAGAACTTTATCTCTAATTGTCATGTATGACATCATTGTTGGAGTTGTCTTCTGAAGTTCAATGTTCTCATCATTCGAGAGTGCATTCAACCCGAACCTTAAGGCTTTAGAATTAACACTAACAATATTTGTTCATGCTTTCATTCCAGTCTTCTTTTTCCTTTACTCAGCAATCTTCTTGATTAGAGATGGTGAAGCTTCAGCTCTTAGACATCTTTTTGTTTTCAAAGGAATGATCTATCCAACTGTATACATGTTTTATTATTTACTAGTTGCTGTTGTTTGAAGTGATCCGTATGCAATAACAGATCTACATAACAACTTCGTTGGTAATATCTGAAAACTACCAGTTGCGTTATTAGCAATATGAATTATGCTTGGTATTATGTTGTTAATTCATAATTGACTACTTACTAAGTTCAACAAATTATATGATCCTCAAAACGATAGAGAAGTTATTAAAAGAAGAGATGATAAAATTCTTAAAATACAAAACAAAGCAAGAAGAAAAGCACATAGAGAAGAACGTCACAATATTGAATTAAAAGAATTAAAAGAAATTAAAAAACAAAAAGAGAGAAAAAAAAGTTCCTAAGAACTTTTTATTTTTTTCTAGTTACCCATTTGAGCAGCAACTTCAGCAGCGAAATCAGTTTCTTCAACTTCGATTCCGTCACCAACTTCAAATCTTTCCATTCTTAATGCTTTAGCATTGTTTGATGTAAGATATTTTGAAACAGGCATCTTTTCCATTACAAATTCTTGATCAACTAAAGTAAGTTCAGAAAGTTGTTTTCTTAACATACCTTCAGCGATTTTATCTTGAATTGCTTCTGGTCTAGATTTTAATGAATCTGAATCTAAGATCTCAGCTTTCATTTTAGCAACTTGATCAGCAGGAACTCCGGCTTCATCAAGGTACTGAGGGTTCATTGAAGCGATGTGCATTGCAACATTCTTTAATGAATCTTCTGATCCACCTTCAGCAATAACGATTGCAGCAACTTGTGCGTTCGTATGAACATATGAACCAACTGTTGTAGCTCCTCTTTCTATAGAAACAGCTCTTCTAAGAACAATTTTTTCACCGATTGAAGCTGTTGCTTCTTCAGTAATTTTAGCAACTGTTTTACCGTCTACTTCAATAGCGTTAGCTTCCTCAGCAGTAGTAAATGGTTTTGTTAATAAAGCGTTACCGATTGTTTTAACAACTTCTACAAATTTTTCATTCTTAGCAACAAAGTCAGTTTGAGAATTAACTTCGAACATAACAATAGTTGAATCATTTTTAGCAATAGAAACAACACCTTCTGCAGCAATGTTTCCAGCTTTTTTAGCAGCTTTAGCAGCTCCTCTTTCTTGTAATCATTCAATTGATTTCTCAATATCATTATCAGTAGCATCAAGAGCTTTCTTAACATCTAAGAATCCAGCTCCAGTTCTATCTCTTAATTCTTTAATTAATTTTACGTCAGCCATTATTTCGCTCCTTCAAGTGCTTTAACTAAATCAGCTTTAAGACCTTTACCTTCAACTTTAAGTCCTTTTTCTTCAACTAATTTTTTAAGCTCAGCAACTTTAAGAGAACTTAGATCTGATGAATCAGATTTTGTTTCAACTTTAGCTTCTGTTTTTACTTCTTCTTTAGCAACTGGTTTTACTTCTGCTTTTGGAGCAGGAGTTTTTGTAGCTTCAGTTTTAGAAGTATCTACGTTTGAATCTCTTCTTTTGAATTCTGTTTTTCTTTTATCTCATTGCGCTTGTCTTTTTTCTTTCTTGATTTTTCATTCTGGCTTTAAATCTTCAGGAAGAACAATTGCTGAATCTGGTTGGTAAGCAAATAGTGCTTGTCCATTTTTAGCTTCAACAATAGCATCTGCAAGTATTGTAATAATAAGTGAAAGAGATTTAACTGAATCATCGTTAGCAGGAATAGCAATATCAACAATTGTTGGATCAACATTTGTATCTACAACTCCAATAACTTTAATTCCAAGTCTCTTAGCTTCTTTAATAGCAATCAAGTCTCCTTGAGGGTCAGCTGAAATCATAACGTTTGGTCTAAATTTCATGTTTCTAATTCCGTTAAGGTTTTTGTTAAGTTTAGCAAGTTCCTTTGAGAACATTACTCCTTCTTTTTTTGTATAACCTTCGAAGTCAGTTTCTTGCATTTTTTCTAATTCAAACATTCTTTTAACTCTGTTAAAGATTGTTCTGTTGTTAGTAAGTGTTCCACCTAATCATCTTTCTGATACATAGTGAGAGTTAGTTCTTAAAGCATTTTCTTTAATAGTATCTTTCGCTTGTTTTCTTGTACCAACAAAAATAAAGTTTGCACCTTTTTCTGCGTACTTCTTGATCATTCCATAAGCAAACTCTAAAGCTCTTTTAGTTTTTACTGTATCGATAATATGAATTCCTTTTTGTGCTCCTCTAATATAAGGTGCCATTTTTGGATTTCATTGTGCTTTTCTAGTTCCGAAATATACTCCGGCTTCTTGTAGTTTATCTCTTGAAACAATTTCTCTTTTATTAGAGTTTGCTTCAGAAGAAAAATTTCTTTTTTCGTTTTCTGACATATTTAGTTCTCGTTTCTATCTTCTCTCAAAGTTCTAACACCAAGACTCCGCATTGGAGCAACGCTTGAATGAATTCCTAAGGATGTGATT
>JAOZTM010000043.1 GCA_029942215.1 Metamycoplasmataceae bacterium
CTATAATATTTTTGGTCTGGTCGCGTAGCTCAGTTGGATAGAGCACGTCCCTTCTAAGGATGTGGCCATAGGTTCGAATCCTATCGTGATCACCATTTTTTTTATGCCTTTTTTGAATATAATTAATACATGAGTGATTACTATCAAGAAAAAATACAAGAAATAAAAGAGCTTATGAAAACTGATATTCATAAAGCTTTTGCTGAAACTTCAAAGGAAATGAGCATGCCTTATATTCCTGAAAAGTATGAGCCCGAAATAATTAGTATGCATAAAGAATTATTAATTCAAATTCAAGGAGAATTAAATAATAAGTCATATTCTCTGGATGAAATTCTTGAAATGTTTTGATCTAATGAAGAAACTAAAGAAGCTGTTGCGATCGAAAACCTTAAGAACTTAAACCTAAGAACTGTTAAAGAAGAAATAAAGAAATGAATAGAAGAAAAGCCAGTAGACAGAAATATATCTAAAGCATATTTATATGAGTTGCTTGTTTCTCAAGAAGTTGATATTGATATAACTATTGATAAAACAACTGTTAACCCTATTAAAAACGGCTCTATGTTTGATGACGAACAAATAAAGATTGGGTTTGAAACACTACAAGAGTTATCTTCTAATGAACCTGCACTTGAAAAAGTCCTTCTAGAAGAGTTTGAAAGATACATGTTAATCTCTTTCCCTAATAAGCCAACAAATGGCTCAGAACTCGCAAAACAGATATATAACATTGTTAAACAAATGTTTGATGAGACGATAATTCTTACAGATGAAGAGAAAGTACTGGCTGAAGTTTTAAATAAATAAAATATTGACTTTATGTCTTTTTTTTATTTATAATTACATATGAAAAGAGATACCATGGCAAAAAAAGAATTAAAAAAAGAAACGTCAGAGCTTGTAATTACAGTTGCAGCTAAAAAAGAAGATTGAAAGAAAGAGCAGAAAAAAGCTTTCGATGCTTTAGCTAAAAACTTACAAGTTTCAGGATTCAGAAAAGGTAATGTACCTGCTGATATTGCAAAGAAAAACATTGCACAAGCAGACATCTTTACTAAAGCTATCACTAAATCATTAGATGAACTAGTTAAACTAGCAGCTAAAGAACTAGATAAAGAATTAATTTTAGATTCACCAACTTACGCAGTTAAGAAAATTTCAGATGCTGAATTAGAAGTTGAATTTATTTATCCTATTTATCCAGAATTTACACTTAAAGATTATAAAAACCTTTCAGTTGTATATAAGGAAGAAAAAGTTAAACAAGAATTAGTTGATGCTGAAGTTCAGAAACTACAAGACAGACATTCAATCATTTCAGCTAAAGATGGAAAAATTGTTAAAGGAGATACTGCAAACTTTGATTTCGAAGGTTCAGTTGACGGAGTTAACTTTGATGGTGGAACATCTAAAGGTTACGAACTAGAAATTGGTTCAGGACAATTCATCCCAGGTTTCGAAGATCAAATGATCGGACTAGCTAAAGGTGATAAGAAAGATGTTAAAGTTACTTTCCCTAAAGAATATCATTCTGATGAACTTAAAGGTAAAGAAGCAATCTTTAAAGTTGTTATTAACGAAGTTAAAGGTAAAGAAGTTGCCAAACTTGATGATAAGCTTGTTAAAGAAGCTAACATTCCAAATGTATCTACACTTGAAGAATTTAAAAAGTATGTAAAAGATTTATTTGCTGAGCAATCAAGACAAGCTGCTAGAAAAACTTTCCAAGCTGCTGCTTTTGAAGAACTTAAAAAAGATCTTAAAATTGGTATCCCTCAATCACTTGTTGCAAAAGAAATGCAAAACGTTGCAAAGCAATTCGAAGAGCAATTAAAACAACAAGGACTTGACTTAACTAAATATGTTGAAATGACAGGAATGACTCAAGAAGCATTATTCTCTCAACATAAAGCAACGGCAACAACAAGATTAATTGAATCACTTATCTTTGCAGAAATTGCTAAGAAAGAAAAAATTGAACTTAAAGATGCCGACTACGATAAAGAATACATAAAACTTGCTAAGGTATATGGAAATACACCTGATGGTATTAAAGGTTCTATAACTAAAGAACAAATGCAAATCCCTATGACTAACGACAGAGTAATTGACGTTATGATCAAAGGTTCTAAAAAGTAAAGAGCATAGCTCTTTTTCTTTATAATTTAAGCAATGAAAATAAAATCAGCAGAACTAAAAAGAGCCTATAGAGAATTAACGCTTATAAATGAATTTTCCGATGCTATCGGTAAACTTTCTGATTCAGCATTAAAAACTAAAACAGTTCAGTTCAAGAAAAGATTAGAAGACGGTGAAAAACTTGAACACATTAGACCTGAAGCATTTGCCGTAGCAAGAGAGGCTACTTTTAGAAAACTACAAAAGAGACCTTATGATGTTCAGATGGTTGGTGGATTAATACTTGACTATGGTTCAGTTGCAGAAATGAAAACAGGTGAAGGTAAAACAATCACATCTATTGCTCCAGTATATCTAAATGCATTATCAGGAAAAGGTGTTCTTGTTTCTACAGTTAATGAATATCTTGCAGAACGTGATGCAGAAGAGATGGCAGTAGTTCACAACTTCCTTGGTTTAACTGTTGGAATAAACAAGAAAGACCTTCCTAAGAACTTAAAGAAAGCAGCTTATGATTCTGACATTACTTATTCATTGCATTCAGAATTAGGATTTGATTATCTAAAAGATAACATGGTTAAAAAACTAGAAGAGAAAGTTCAAAGAAAATTCAACTACGCACTTATAGATGAAGTGGATTCTATTCTTATAGATGAAGCTAAAACACCTTTAATAATAACTGGTGGAAAAGGATCTGCTTCTCAACTCCATTTAAATGTTGATTCATTCGTTAAAAGTCTTAAGAAGAGTCACTATGAAGTTGATCTTGAATCAAAGTCAGTTCAAATAACAGATGAAGGTATTAACTATGCGAATAAATTCTTTAAGACTGATAACTTTTATAAGATTGAAAACTCGGACTTAGTTCACAGAGTAACTAACTCACTAAGAGCTAACTTCACAATGTCTTTGGATTCAGATTATATTATTCAAGAAGGAAAGATAGAACTTATAGATGCATTTACTGGTCGTGTTATGGAAGGTAGATCTTATTCAGACGGATTACAACAAGCTATCCAAGCAAAAGAAAAAGTTGAGATAGAAGAAGAAACACAAGTTATGGGAACAATCACATATCAAAACCTTTTCAGGATGTTTGCTAAATTATCAGGAATGACAGGAACAGGAAAAACAGAAGAAGCAGAGTTTATAGATATTTATAATATGAGAGTTGTTGAAGTTCCTACTAACAAACCTATAATAAGGGATGACCAACCAGATTCAGTTTATGTTTCTAAAAAATTCAAGAATGTTGCTGTTGTTGAAAAGATTAAAGAAATAACAAAAACTGGACAACCAATTCTTGTTGGTACTGAAGAAGTTACAGAGTCTGAAATTCTTTC
>JAOZTM010000044.1:0-2065 GCA_029942215.1 Metamycoplasmataceae bacterium
TATATATAATATCATATTGTCCTTTTATTTAATTAGGATTTAGGAAAAATTTCTTCTTAGAACGGAAGCGATTTATGTTGTTTCTTGAAAACTGCGATTTGTGTTGTTTCTTAAATAATTTGATTATAAGAAAAATACCAACATAGTAAGTTTGAAATCTAGTTTCTTAAAATTTGCATATACCTTTGTTTTTGGAAGAAACTAAACGATTCCCTTTAAAGTCATTATTTCTTTGTTTAATTTAATGATGTGTGATTGATATTTCAATTTTGATTTTTTTTCAACACTTCTTTCAATCGATGTTACCGCTTCTTTCATTAGATAATCAAATGATTCGTTGTTAACAACAATAATTGAGTTATTGATAAGTTTTTTTCTCATGAAGCTTTTAGCAAGATAAGAAGTTTTAAGATCTGCATTATCAAGTTTTATTGTTTCATATAGTTCGTTCTTGAACAACACTTTAACTGCACCATTATATTTTCCAAAAATTATCGACGAATTTTCAGGATGTTTAACTATTTTTCCGTTTTTGACTAATTGATAGGCTGCTTTTTTGTATCTTAAAAATTGTGGATTATCCCCGACAACAACCTCTAAATCCTCAGCAAGGAATTCCAATATTTCATTCGATATTCTTTTTCCATTATATTTTGGTTTTTCACAATTATAAAATTCGTTGTATTCTTCATTTAGAATATTTTCACATGCTTTTACTTCCTTTAAAGTCTTGATATTATTTTCGGTAAAGTGAATTGCCGAAAAGGAATGCATAAGCCCATTAATTTTTTCGATCAAAGCCTTATCGTTAGAAACAGATGAGGCTATGATAATAATCCCTAGGTTAAAACATATTCCTGCAACTAAAGCTCCTATGTCGGCTGGGTCAACACCCTTTCTTCTATCTGCAAAGATAACATAAGGGTTTGTGATTGATAACATCTTGACAAGGACCTCTTTGTATCCCTTGTTTTTTTCATGCCTGTCATATGAAATCCCATATGAGTAGCCATGAACATCAACACATTGGATTCTAAGGAACTTTTGACCGTTATATCCATCGTCATAAGATCCGTCCCATTGGACAACTGTACCAACCTGCGGCTTTGCCACTTTTACACCATCTTTAGAAACGGAAACAATTTCTTGGACATTCTCCCCTCGAGAAAACGATATCCTCCTCATTCCTTCATAAATTTTTAGATTCGAAAGTTTTTGCTTTGTATCTTCAATTTGTTTTCTAATCGTGATAATTTTATTCATGATATTTCTTCTTGCTTTGCTAGTGTATTTAAAGAGATACTTCGGATTTAATCTAATTCATTTTCTGATAGTCGAAATATTCACTCTTTGGTTTACCGGTATGCTCTTTTCAATTTTTGGAATGATATGAGTCAACACCAATAAGGTTTTACTTCCGTCTGGATTCAAAAAATTATTACATTCTTGAATCAAATCTAAAATTCCTTGAAGATATTTTTCTTTAATGTAATCCTTTGTTTTGTTTATTGGTTCCCGTAATCTATTGCCGTGAACAATTTTTTGATTGTTTTCTCAGGCTAAGTAAAGTTTTTTAGCTGTTCTCGGATCTTTATTGATCGTTTTTCCAAGAGCTGCCCATTCAATTTTCTTTCCAATAATGTTTCTGGTTCTTGTGTATGCAAAAAAGTATTGTCCTATTCGTTTTTTCATCTCGTCCGCTTCTTTTTTGACTTCTCACTCCGATAGTGTTGAAGAAAGTTGTTTTCTCTTGAAATTCCTATTTTCAAGTTCTTCTAGTTTGGCTTCCGCTTTTGACAATTTTGTCTTTATTTGTTTTATATTCATAAAAGAATTATATTTACAGAAACAACATAAATCGCTTCCGTTCTATGAAAAAAACAAGCACTACGCTTGGTTTATTCTGTAGACACATAAGTAGACATTAAAAAATGAAAGGCTCCTTTGCCTTAAAATTAGTTTGAAAATAGAAATTTTTAAGAAAGGAACCGATGGTATTATACGAACATTTAAGTCTAGATTATGCAAATATTATTATTGTGTGAATACAAAGCCTTATATTAAT
>JAOZTM010000044.1:2075-3422 GCA_029942215.1 Metamycoplasmataceae bacterium
CAACGAACTTAAAAATGGCGACGTAGTAGAAATAATCAGAAATAAAAACAAAAACAGGGGTTAGTCGAGGGAAAATAGCAAGGTGCCTTGATCTTTGTCGCATGGAGCAAAGAAGGCCAAGGGCATCGCAACCATGAAAGGGACCAATTATTAGGGTTTGATATTCGAAGAAGGTTTACAAGGTCCAAAAGGAATACAAAAAATCATATCGAGCATTTAATATGGCTAACGAAGCCAAACCAATATATGTGCCTTTCATGAATTTTTGCAAAAAACTTTATGACAAAAGAATATTAAAACGAAAAGTATGTCGGTCTGCAGATGAATTTATTAAGGAGTTTAAAAAGGAGTTTCCTCTCGAGGCTGTTCCTGACCGCACTTGAGTTTATAAGATAGCTAAATCAGATTACTATGAGTTCTCACACAAGTGATTCCCATCAACAAAGCCGCCAAAGAGCGATAAATCAAAAGATGAGCAAGCAAAACCAATCAAATACAATTCAATTGAGGACAGACCCTTTAAGGAGTGGTTAAGATCCTTCCCAGGAAATTACGAGATAGATTCTGTGATTGGGAAAAGAGAGGACTCACAAGCTCTATTGACAATGATTGATATATGTACCGGGAAGTTCTATTCAGCTTTTTATGATAGAACAATGATTGGATTCGCAGCTGCACTGAAAAAAATTATTGATGTTGAAAAAATTAAAATCAATACACTGACTATGGACAATGGCGGAGAGAACAACCTAATTCACACCGTAGTTGATGAAACAAAACTTTATAACTGTCATGCTTATTGTTCTGGTGAAAAAGGAACACTTGAAAATAAGCACAGAATAGTGAGAAGAGTCATTCCGAAAGGGATTTCGCTCGATAATTATTCAGAAAAAGATCTTCCAATCCTAAACAGATTTATAAATACCTATTATTCAGCCAAATTTAATATAATGTAGTAACGAAAGGCACAAAAAAAAGCAGACTAATTTTACAGTGAAAATTGATGTCTACTTATGTGTCTACAGAATATATATGCTCATAATCTCTTCTTGGAGTAATTGATATTGAAGAGTTGTATGCCAATACTTCTTCTGAATCATATTTGTAATCTCCAAGATTTAATATTCCACCGTTGTTGTCATAGACAATTAATATTTCGACAAAAAAATGAATAATTAAATTCATTTTTGGTATTAAAAATTAAGTGAATTTGAATGTTACAGCATCTCATGCATATAGTGAAGGAAATTTAGGGTATGAAAAAATTCTTTGTTTTTCATTATTTGTATTAAACCTATTTTTCATAGTAACCACTGTTGAGGCAAGATTAAAATCGGTTGCACTTTT
>JAOZTM010000045.1 GCA_029942215.1 Metamycoplasmataceae bacterium
TATCAACACAAGAAAAGAGAATCAACTTTTGCACTTATCAAGGGTCATAAAACTGCAATTGATGGATTAATTTTTGGCGACAGATCATCAAGAGAACTATTAGAGAATCTATTCGAATCAGTTCAATCAAACATGAATTTAGAGAAGAAATATCAAACAGCTTCAAAATCATTTTATAAAGCTAGATTCAATGTTCCTAAGACAAAGTATGATGGTTTTGTAGAACTTGTAAATGTTAATGCAAAAATTACAGTTGAAGAAGCGAAGGCTGATGTATTAGCTTCGTTCAAACCATTTGGAAAAGAATACTACGATGTAGTAAAAGAAGGTATGAAATCAAATTGAGTTGATTTTATGCCAGTTAAAAATAAAAGAGGCGGAGCTTATTCAATCGGTGGTACATATGGAATTGATAAGAAATTAATTCTTATGAATTTTGATGAAACTACAAGATCAGCTTCAACACTTGCTCATGAGTTTGGTCATTCAATGCACTCTTACTTCTCTGATACATATAATGGAATGGCAAATGCTAGTTATAAAATATTCGTTGCTGAAGTAGCTTCTATATTTAATGAGTTAATGTATTACGATTACATGATGGAGAAAAGTGATGACTTGAAACTTAAGTTCAAAATAAAGTCAGAAATGGTTTCTGGATTCATCGGAACTGTTTATAGACAAATAGAATGAGCTAACTATGAATTAGATGTTTATGATCAAATTGATAAAGGTGTTCCTTTAGGAAGTTTTGATGCATTGTCAAAAGTTTACTTTGAAAATCATAAAAAATATACAACTAAAAAATCTCCTAAATATAATGAATTAGATGCAATTGCTTCTGTATACGTTCCTCATTTCTATTACGGTTTCTATGTATATAAATATGCGATTGGACAATTAGTTGCAAATATTTTCTTCGCAAAATATAAAGCAGAAGGAAAAAAAGCTTTACAAGTTTATATTGATAAATTCCTTAAAGCCGGAGGTTCAAAAGATCCTTTAGAAATATTAAAAGATGCTGGAGTTGATCTTTTAGATCCTGAAACAACTGCATTAGGATTCAAAGCATTCGATGAAGATATTAAAGAATATATCAAACTTGGTAAGAAATTATTTAAGTAAAACTTAAAAGGATATATAATATATTTGAAGTGAATAAGACTAATAACAACAGTTATCAAAGCGATATTGGGTCGGTGAAAGCCAATAATAACTAGTTATACGTTACTCTTGCTTTGTTAAAATAAATATTAAAGAGAGTCTCTTTCAAGGTGGTACGTTAGCCCTTGAAAAGACTTTTTCTTATTAAGGAGAACTATGAAAGTAGATCAAAAACTAAACCATACAGCAGCACATGTATTAGCTGCAGCAGTTATTAAACTGTACCCAGAAACACAAATAGGATTCGGTCCAGCTATCGAAGAAGGATTTTATTATGACTTTAAATTTAAAGATCCAATTAATGATGAAGACTTAAAGAAAATAGAAAAGCAAATGCAAAAGCTTGTTGCTGGTGGATATAAAGTTGAAAAAGTTGATTCAGCAGATATGAAGAATCAACCATTTAAGCAAGAAGCAATAAAAGATTTAGAAGCAACTGGTTCAGACATTTCATATTACGGTTTAATAAACCCATCTAATGATGAAAGCATTTTTACTGACCTTTGTTTAGGTAATCACTTAGACTCTATCGGGAAACTTAAGCACTTCAAACTTTTAAGTCTTGCTGGAGCATATTGAAAAGGTGATTCTAAAAACGAACAGTTAACTAGAATCTATGGAACTGCTTGAGAATCAAAAGAAGAACTTGATGAGTACGTTCAAATTCTTGAAGAAAGAAAAGAAAGAGATCATAGAAAAATCGGGAAAGAAATGAACATCTTTACTTTTAACCAATTAACAGGACAAGGATTCCCGATTTGATTAGAAGACGGAATGATAGTTAAAAATGCTATTCAACAATACATAAGAGAAACAGAAGCAAGATATGGATTCAAAGAAGTATCAACTCCTGCATTTGGTTCTGAAGAACTTTATAAAATCTCTGGACACCTTGAACATTACAAGGATGACATGTTCCCAATTATCGAAGTAGATAACGAAAAACTAGTGATGAGACCAATGACTTGTCCTCACCATATATTGATTTATGGGGCAAAAAGAAGATCTTACAGGGATTTACCAATCAGAATGTCAGAACAGGCGAGATTGTATAGATATGAAAAATCAGGAGCTCTAACAGGCCTTGAAAGAGTTAGGTCTATGGAATTAACTGAAGGACATATCTTTGCAAGAGAAGATCAAATTGTTGAGGAATTCAAAAATTCATACGAACTTATAAAAGAAACACTTGATAAATTCAATATTGAAATTGACTATGTTTCACTTTCATTAAGAGATAAAGAAAACAAAGATAAGTACTTTGATGATGATGCAATGTGAGAAAGAGCTGAAAGCTCATTGAGACAAGTAGTTAAAGAACTTGGTATAGATGCTAAAGAAATTGTAGGGGAAGCTGCATTCTACGGACCAAAGATTGATATTCAAGTTAAGACAGCATTAGGACATGAGATTACTCTTTCTACATTACAACTTGATTTCCTTCTTCCTAAGAAGTTTGACATTTCATTTATCGACAAAGACGAAACTAAACAAACTCCCGTTCTTATACACAGAGGTCTTATCGGAACTTATGAAAGATTCATTTCAATCTTATTAGAACAAACAAAAGGTGACTTACCATTTTGAATAGCTCCTAGACAAGCTACGCTTATTCCTGTGTCTGATGAACATCACGGAGCATACGCAAAAGAAATATATAAAGAACTAACTTCAAATGGAATAAGAGTTCATATTGATAATAGAAACGAAAGACTTGGTAAAAAGATTAGAGAAGCACAGGTTTCAAAAACTAAATGACAAATTGTTATTGGTGACGAAGAAGTAACCAATAAAAACCTTAACGTTAGAAAATATGGTTCTGAAGATCAAGAGACTATTGAACTTAAAGACTTTATTAAAAACCTTAAAAAATAACTATTCTATTATGTGGTAGAATAAGGATATGAATACTTCATTAATAATGAAACAACTAAATTCAGAAACAAAACTAATAATTTTGTTTTTTGTTTTAAACACTAAAAAGATAACAGTTAGTGAGATGTCGGAAATCACAGCTAGAGGTATAAAGAATATTTCAAAGCAGTTAAGAAAAACAACTAATTAGTTGTTTTCTTTTATTCAGTCTTTACCTTTAAGTACTTCGA
>JAOZTM010000046.1 GCA_029942215.1 Metamycoplasmataceae bacterium
GAAATTTTTAATAGATCAAATTCACAACCAAAGGCAACTTGACCAGAATTAGAAAAGCATGCTGGCTTTAAAGGTTACATAGGAGCCTATAAATATTCAAGTATAAATTGAACAAAAGCAATAGATAGTTCAAAACTTTCTTATTACTATTCTCTAAGTGAATTATTCGCAAGAAAATATCAGCAACTTAATATGAGAAATGTTTCAAATATTGTTCCAACAGCTT
The DNA here is from genome assembly GCA_029942215.1 of Metamycoplasmataceae bacterium. Taxonomy (GTDB): domain Bacteria; phylum Bacillota_I; class Bacilli_A; order Mycoplasmatales; family Metamycoplasmataceae; genus Mycoplasma_O. The sequence continues at coordinate 227 of JAOZTM010000046.1, forward strand.
ATAACAATCAATATAAGTTGCCTGGTTTCACAGCGCTGGGTTGGATTTCTAATGGCTCAGATTATAGAGCTTCGGATTTTTTGCAAAACAGGTTTATGTATGAATCCGTAATCGGTGATGGGACTAATCAACATCCATATGCAGTGAACAGATTTTTAGAAGACGGAATCTTTAATACTGATGGAACAGAAACAGCAGAGGGTCAAGCGCTGTATACGCTTATGGATAAGCACATGGGACACCAAGACGGTTCAGATATTTCATATATATGACCTAAAAATGATTCAGAAATGATTTCTGCTGGTAAGGCAATTTTGAATTTTGATGACTTAGAAAAGAAAATTAAATTTGGTGGATACGTTTCAAATGACGATTATAAATATGTTGGATATTGAGATGGAAATAACTTTGTGAGTTATGAAATCACAGTTGAAGATTTTAGATATAAAACAAGAAATAATATTTACAGCTCTAAGAGTAAAGATCTTGACAGTAATTTAAAGAATAAATTCTACACAGTAAATGATTGAATAAATGTCAACGAAATAAAAGGTAAAGAATTAGTTTTTTCAAAAACAGAAAATGGTAAAGATGTTGCCGATATCAAAAACACAGTTCCAATGACTTCAATTAGAAACAGTGAAGAATCTGGAATTGCTTCGACATGAATCAATAATGTAGAAGTACATAATTCTTACAACACTTTTTATGCTGCTGAAGATAATGGTAAAATAGTTATAAAGGACACTACATGAACTTAAAAATTGAAACAGGACAAATACTAGACGTTCAAGCTTATAAGCATGACGGAACTTTATATAGACAATGAAATGGACTAAAAGTTCTTGAAGTGTCTGATCAAAGTATTGTTTTGTTAATGTTCAAAACTAAAGTGATTGAGAAGTCTGGACAAAAATGAATAGTTAGAGAACCTACTCTTTGATGATTCCCTAGAGATGAATGACATAACACTTCAGGACTAATAAGAGCGAGTGGTACATACTTCTATACAAACATTGCATCACCATTTATTTTTGAAGACAATACAATAAAATACATTGACTATGACCTTGATATCAAGGCATATCCAGAAAAACCTGTAAAGGTTGTTGATAGAAAAGAATTTGAAAGACATTCTGAAGAAATGAAATATCCTCAAGAAATAATCGATGCTTCTGAAAACGAATTACAAAGTGTTTTGAAATTAATTAATGCTGGAGACACTTACTTCGATGAAGAAGTTGTAGATCAATGAATTGAATATCTTGTAGAGAAAAAATACTTAGGTAGAAAATTTATTAAAAAAACTGATGATTATCAATAAATCAAATCTTGATTTTTTTTGTTATATTTTTTCTTCAATAAAAGAGCGAGTGGGATCATCGTGTTTGTCAATACAAATAGAATTGAAAATTTAACTAAATTGGCAGTAAATGAATATGCGTAAACTCCTCAATTATTTCATGCGTATGACTTTCAAAAAATTACTCCGGCAAATGAATGTGATAAATAGTTCAGTAACAATAAAAATGAAACTCATAAATAAACAAATATATTCTTTTCAAAATTAAACGCTCCAGCAAAAGAAATTAGAATCAATGGTAAGAAGTAATCTAGAAAGTAAACACCAAGAAAACCTTGTGCATTTTTTGTCCAAATTACACCACCTATAAATATCGATGGAGATATTCAAGAAATGATAATAAGGAATATAAGAACTGAAACGATTGTTTCTTTAAAGCCTATGGCTATTGAAGATAAGATAATTGTTAACTCAACCAATGAAGAAACATCTCCAAGTCCACTAGGTAGATTTGGGATTACTTTTTCTATCAGTTTCATTGTTATTAATAAAGCTAATATCATTGATGATTTAATAATTAATTTTGTCATATTTTCTCCATAGACAAAAACGAAGATCTCCTCACGCAGGTATTAACCTTATCGAGTCCAAAGAGTGCTTCTCAACCTTGCGGTGCCTCTGTCTAATAAAATTATATCTTAATCACTATTTTTATCATATAATAAAGGTGTCTTTATGGCGTTCGTGGTGAAGTGGTTAACACAGCGGCTTGTGGTGCCGCCATTCGCGGGTTCGATTCCCGTCGTTCGCCCCATTTTTTTTATGCCTTTTTTGCAAAAGAAAAATGCCTAAGCATTAATTAAAATCTTTATTTTTGAAATAGAATAATACATTATCAAATCCAAAAACTGTATACGGTTTGAAACATTTTCTTGGATCAGCACATGCTGCACCAATATATTCATGTTCTTTTGGTTGAACACCGGTTTCTTTTGTAACGTCCTTAAAGAAAGCTAAAGTATCGAAGTCAGCATCATCAACTTGAAAAGCGTTTTCTGCATATTGAGTAATATCTTTTTCTGTTAATATCTTTGAATACTTAGAAATATTTTCAATCAGTATGTGATACGGATGTTTCATTAGTCTTCAACCTGTACAGCAGTAATGATTGCAGTATTATAAACATCAGTAACTTTTGATCCTCTTGACAAGTCGTTGATTGGTTTATTAACACCAGTGATGATAGGACCTATTGCTCCGAATCCACCCATTCTTTGAGCAATTTTGTAACCAATGTTTCCAGCTTCTAAACTTGGGAAAACAAATATTGTAGGATTCTTTTTGAAACCTTCATCTTTGTATTTCATTTTTCTAATTTCTGGAGAGAAAGCTGCATCAAATTGAACTTCACCAATTGCTCTATATTCTGGTTTGAATTCATTGTTGAATTTTTCTGTAGCTTCTCTTACATGTAATGCTCTTGGATGAGCTGCTGAACCAGAAGTTGAAAATGATAAGAAAGCAACTTTAGTTTTGAAATCAATTGCACTTGCAAATGCTGAAGCATTCTTAGCAATATCTGAAAGTTGATCCACTGAAGGTTCAGGAAGAACAGATATGTCAGTAAAGATATATCACTCATGTGCTCTTTCCATAAGCATTACAGAAGAAATTGTCTTGATACCTTCTTTAGGTCC
>JAOZTM010000047.1 GCA_029942215.1 Metamycoplasmataceae bacterium
CTTTCATCATTTATCGCAGATACTATTAAAGCAACTGCAGATGGAACATCGATTTCTACAATCTATGGAAAAATTAGGAAGAAGCTCTAATGAAAATAGTTATTAGAGACGACAGTATAAGAATTGGTCAACTGTTAAAAAAAATAAATGTAATTGGAACTGGTGGAGAAGCAAAACATTTCCTTGAAAACAACACTGTTAAGATTAATGGTGAAGTACCTGGAGGTCGTGGAGCTAAAGTTAAAGTTGGTTCAACACTTTGAATTAATGATGACTTATATCAAGTTGTTAATGAATAGAGCATTGCTCTTTTTCTTTTGCTTTATAATACTTATATGAGTATAAAAAGACACTTTTACAATACAAAAGAATACACAATAAATCACGAAGAAAAAAGGATTGAATTAACTCCTGCTTTTCATCAACAATTATTAAACAAAGGTTTATGAGGTGGTTCATTAGGGTTAGGTTTCAAAAAAATTAGTGGTTCATTTGTTGGTGATGTTCTTTTAGTTGATCAATGAAAATCAAGATTCCAAGCTTTCTGTAGAATGTCATGAGTTGGTGTTCCAATATTAAATACTAAATACGTAGATGCAGGTAACGCAATAGAACCAAAGGTTTTAGATTTACTTTCAAAAAAGCTTGGTAAAGAAATTAAAGGTTTCCCAGCAAAAGAATACAACTACGATTACTTCAAAGGTAAGGATGACGTCGTTGGTGGGCTTCCAGACGGTTTAATCGAAGAAGATGGACTTGTAATAGAAATAAAGACTACAGGGCTTAAAAACTGAGATAAATGAAAGCAATGAGGTATTCCAAAAGGGTATCATAAACAATCTCAACTATATACATACCTAATGGGATTAGAACAATATGCAATAGTTGCAACTTTTCTTGAGGAAACTGATTATGCTGATCCAGAGAATTATAAGATTGAAGAAAGAAAAACAAAGCTTTGAAAATTTGAGATTGATAAAACTCAAGTTGAAGACGATATTAAAAAAATTAAAGATTGATATTATGAATTTACTAAATCTGGAAAGTCACCAGAATGAGACTCAGTTAAAGACAAGGATCAAATTGAATATTTAGAATGTAAAAACGTTGATGAATGAATCGCACTTCAAGAAAAATGAAAACTAGAAGGAAAAATTCCAAATGAGTAATGAATTCATTAAATTTTCACATTTCAAAAAGAGTTTAATTTCACAACCATTTTTCATATGACATTCTTTAGACGAATTAGAAGTAACAAAAGAGGAAAGAACTGATGACACTTTAGGTTTTTGACAACAAGATGAAACATCTGGTTTTGTAGATGAATCTTTTCAAGAAGTTATGGCAAGAACTTATTCAAAATTTGATAAGTGATTAGTAGATGAATTAACTAAAACAAATGATGTTTTAATTTTGTCATCAAATAGCCTTGAAGATAAGATCGAAGAAACTAAAAAATATTTGGATTCTGGAAAGCTAATTATTGGTCCGGTATTTGAATTTGAAAATGCAGTTGCAGTTCCTTTTGCTTTTGATACAAAAACAAAAACACTTATTGATATTAAATATTCTAAAAAAACAAAAAGGAATGATTTCATAAAAGCTTATTGAAACTATTCAATTATTCAAAAAACTATTGAAGTAGAAAATTATTCACTATTTTTACCAGCTGATAAAAAATATAAAAAAGGCGAAATAGATTTAGTTGCCATTGATAGAATACATCCACAGAAATCAGGACTAACTCCTGGCTCATTGACAAAAAAAGGCGAAAGAAAAGATGTTTCAGCAATTAAGGTCATTAGTACAGGCATCCTAACTAAGGATATTCAGTTTCCAGAAATTGAAAAATCTATTGAACTTATAAAGAGCGCTGTCGACACTAATGAGGTATCGTCAAATCTAATTTATGACAACACAGATTTCGGAACTAATTTTCAATGAAACGAATTATTGGAAAAAATTAAACATCCGCATTTTGGAATAAACGGAAACATTATTAGGAAGCAAAACATAGTTGATGGAGATAAAATTTCGTCAAGTCTTTGAGACGATATTTCAAACAGTTCAGAAGCTAGAATTTATAACAAACCAGATGTCATGAAATTGATGACTTTGATTGATTCTGCAAAGAGAGTTCTTTGATATGACTTTGAAGGATATTCGTTACCGTTTTCTCCTCTTGATAACGTAGCTCCAAATTCGCAATTAGTTTTTCAAGTTTCAACTATCGAAACAGTTGATGGTGTTGAAACAAATGCAATAAATAAAGTTGTTGATCCAAAGACGTTAGAACTTAATGATTTATTCGAAGTTGTAAAAACAGTTTATGCAAATAAAGCTGATGCTTATGTTGTTTACAATAAGGGATATGAAAATACAAGAATTAAAGAGATTGTTTTATTAATGGAAGCTGCAAAACACCAGAATCTAGAAGAAGCAAGAAGAATGTACGAATGAATTGTAGAAAATACAATTGATCTTTATGAAATTTTTGCGATTAGTTCAGCAAATGGAGAACCAGGTGTAATCATGCATGACCAAAAAGCTAAAGCATCTATTAAAAATGTTGAAAAACATATTACTGCTAATGGAATAAAACTTCCGAGATTAATAACTCCCTATAAAGAGCTTGAAGTTCAAAATGGAATGATGGCAATGAACTTAGCAATTGAAAGAGCTCTTGGAATTATCGGTGATGGTAAATGAGCTGAGGAAGTTTCTAAACTTAAAAAATATTGTGAAAACGATGTTAGAGCTATGATCATGGTCTACGACTTTGTTAAATCTCTTATGAAATAATTCATTGACTTAATTTTTACATTGTTTTTTTTGATATAATTTTTTAGCAATACATACTTGGAGAAGTAGCTCAGCTTGGTAGAGCGCTACGTTTGGGACGTAGTGGTCGTAGG
>JAOZTM010000048.1 GCA_029942215.1 Metamycoplasmataceae bacterium
TCTAGATACATCTCCCATTACATCCCCAAAGTAATCTTGAGGTACAACGATTGATACATCCATGATAGGTTCAAGTAATACTGCACCAAGTTCTTCTTTACCTTTAGTAAGAGACTTAGAAGCAGCAATCTTATATGCCATTTCAGATGAATCGACATCATGGTAAGAACCATCGAATAATGTAGCTTTTAAATCTATAACTGGGTATCCAGCAAGAATTCCGGCTTCCATTTTTTCTTTAAGACCGATTTCAATTGACTTGATATATTCTTTAGGTATTTTACCACCAACGATTTTATCAACAAATTCAAAACCTTCTCCTGGGTTTGGTTCATATTCGATTCAAACGTGACCGTATTGACCTTTACCACCAGATTGTTTAATGTGTTTACCTTCAACTTTAGCACCCATAGTAATTGTTTCTCTATAAGAAACCTGTGGAGCACCAACGTTAGCTTCAACACCGAATTCTCTTTTTAAACGATCAACGATGATATCTAAGTGAAGTTCACCCATACCAGCGATAATTGTTTGTCCAGTTTCATCATCTGTTCAAGTTCTAAATGTTGGATCTTCAGCTGAAAGCTTTTGAAGTCCTAATGAAAGTTTTTCTGTAGAAGCTTTTGTAGCTGGCTCAAGAGCAAGAGAAATAACTGGTTCTGGGAAATTCATTTTCTCAAGAACGATTCTTGTACCTTTTTCAGGAACAAGAGTATCTCCTGTTGTTGTGAACTTAAGTCCAACAGCTGCGGCGATATCACCAGCAACTACGAAATCAATTTCTTCTCTAGAGTTGGCGTGCATTGCAAGAATACGTCCAATTCTTTCTTTTTTCTCTTTAGTTGAGTTGTATACGTATGAACCCTTTGTAAGTGTTCCTGAATATACTCTAAAGAATGTTAATGATCCAACAAATGGGTCATTCATAATTTTGAAAGCTAGAGCTGAGAATTCTTCATCATCTGAAGCTTTTCTTTCGATCTCGTTTTCGTTTTCGTCAACACCTTTAATTGCTGGAACATCAACTGGTGAAGGCAAGTAATCTACAACAGCATCTAATAAAGCTTTAACACCTTTATTTTTGAAAGCTGTTCCACAAACTGCAGGATAGAATTCTGAAGAAAGAGTAGCTGTACGGATTGCTTTTTTAAGTGAAGCAACGTCAACATCTCCTCCATCAAGAACTACCATCATTAAGTCTTCATCAAAGTTAGCTACTTCTTCAACTAGTTCTGCACGTTTCTGTGTAGCTATGTCTAAAAGTTCAGCAGGTATATCTTTGATAGTTGTTGTTTCGTCAGCATCACCATCAATATAGTGAGCTTTCATTTCAACAAGATCAATGTGACCTTCGTAATCATTTTCTTGACCAATGTTTCAATGGATAGCAACTGCGTTACCACCAAGTCTATCTTTAACTGATTGAACAGCTGTTTCAAAGTTAGCTCCGGCTTTATCCATTTTATTAACAAAAATCATTCTAGGTACTTTATAGTTTGTTGCTTGTCTTCAAACTGTTTCAGTTTGAGGCTCAACTCCTGATTGTGCATCAAGAACAGCAACTGCTCCGTCAAGTACACGTAGTGAACGTTCAACTTCAACTGTGAAGTCAACGTGTCCTGGTGTATCAATAATATTTATTCTTTTATCTTTTCAAATGGCAGTAGTTGCGGCAGAAGTAATTGTAATACCTCTTTCCTTCTCTTGCTCCATTCAATCCATTTGAGATTCTCCTGTATGAGTTTCTCCAATTTTATGCACTTTACCTGTATGGTACAGAATACGCTCTGTTGTTGTTGTTTTACCAGCATCAATGTGTGCCATGATACCGATATTTCTATAATCTTTAAGTTGAAATTCTCTTGACATAGTTATCTCCTATCACCTAAAGTGAGCAAACGCTTTGTTTGCTTCAGCCATTTTGTGCGTATCTTCTTTTTTCTTAACTGATGAACCAACGTTGTTAGCTGCATCCATAATTTCGTTTGCAAGTCTAGCATCCATTGTATGCTCAGATCTTAATCTTGAGTAAGTAACTAATCATCTTAATGATAAAGTCGCTTTTCTTCTTTCAGTAACTTCAATAGGAACTTGGTAGTTCGCTCCACCAATTCTTCTTGTTTTAACTTCAAGTTTTGGTGTGATGTTTTCAATAGCTTTATTGAATACATCAATTGGGCTTTCTTTTGTTTTTTCTTCGATCATCTCAAACGCAGAATAAATAATTCTTTGTGATGTAGATTTTTTACCATCAAGCATGATTGCGTTGATTAGTTTTGAAACAATTTTTGAATCAAATTTAGGGTCAGCTAAAACTTGTCTAACTGGTGCGGCATTTCTTCTTGACATTATTTAGCTCCTTTAGGTTTTTTAGTTCCGTATTTTGATCTTGATTGATTTCTTCCATCAACTCCAGCTGTATCTTGTGTTCCTCTAACAACTGTATATCTAACTCCGGGTAAATCTTTTACCCTTCCACCACGAATAAGAACTACTGAGTGTTCTTGTAAGTTGTGTCCTTCTCCAGGGATGTAAGCAGTAACTTCCATTCCGTTTGATAACTTAACCCTTGCATACTTACGTAAAGCCGAGTTAGGCTTCTTAGGTGTCATTGTAGCGACCCTTGTACATACTCCACGCTTAAATGGTGAAGGATGTTGTGTTGGACGTTTGTTAAGTGAATTGTAACCTTGCAGTAAAGCAGGTCTACTTGTTTTCTTAACTTTCTTTTTACGTCCGTTATTAACTAATTGGTTAATTGTTGGCATTGTTTCCTCTTTCTTTTTTTATTTTAATATTATTGGCTACAGAATAGCATAAAGTATTATACAACAACATACCCCAGTGTATCGGTTTT
>JAOZTM010000049.1 GCA_029942215.1 Metamycoplasmataceae bacterium
GTTTTTATCTAGTGCCATATAAAAATTATATAGTTATTGGTCTTATAAGCAAAATCACTAAGCAATTATTTTAAGAACAGCTTCTTTTATCTTGTGTTCTTCATGTCTAATTGTATTGTTGTTGATCACTTCAACTAAATCGTGTTCTGAAAAATCAGTTGTATCATTTTCAACTAAGAATTGTTTATCATCTTCATATGCTTCAGTTACTTCTTTTTCAATTTTTGAACTTGAAACAATTACTTCATCAATGATTCCTTCATGTGTATGAGTTTCAATTGCTTTGATATGATCACTTAGTTTCATATCGTCTGTTTCTCCATGTTGAGTAAACAGGTTTGCAAAGTAAACTACTTTTCCTTTTGTTTCTTTTAATGCATCTTTAATTTTTGGATAAATTAGGTTAGCAATTAACGATGTATATAAAGAACCAATTCCAAAGAATATGTAATCTGCTTCTTCTAAAGCTTTGATAGCTTCTGAAGATGCTACTCCTTCTTTATAAAATACTCTTTTGATCGGTTGTGAAGAATGTCCTATTTTATCTTCCCCTTCAACGAATGAACCATCTTCTAGTTCTGCATGAAGATGATTGAATTCATTTGAGATTGGAAGAACAGTTCCGTGAATGTTTAACATCTTTGAAGTTGCTTCGATTCCTTTTGCAAAAGAACCGGCCATTTTTATTTGTGAAGTCAGTAGTAGGTTCCCTACTGTATGACCATCTAAAGCTGAATCAGTTCCTGAGAACCTGTATTCCATTGATTCTTCAAGTTCTGCTCTTTCATAACTTAAAGAAGCAATAACTCTTCTTAAGTCTCCAACAGCAGGTATATTAAACTGCGATGATAAAACACCAGTTGATCCACCTGAATCAGCTACTGTTACTATCGCAGTAATATCAATATCTTTAATATACTTAATACCTCTTAGCATGGCTGATAATCCAGTACCACCGCCAAGGACAACTATTTTTTTATTCATAGGAAAATTATAAAAGAAAGAAAGAAAGATATAACAACTTTCCTTATATAATTTGAATATGAAATTTACAATAATTATTCCTGCATACAACTCATCATCGTTTATCCATATACCTCTTGATTCTTTAGAAGCGCAAACTTTTAAAGACTTTGAGGTACTTATTGTTAATGATGGATCAACAGATGATTTAAAAACTGCTGTTAATCCATACTTAGTTAGAAACCCTAAATGAAAACTTGTTAATAAGAAAAACGGTAACTGAGGATCAGTTATGAACTTTGTTAAAAAGCAAAAGCTTGTAAGTACTGAATACGTTACTATTCTTGACAGTGATGACTTCTTTGCTAAGAACATGATTGAAGAAGCTTCTAAAAGATCAGAGGATGTAATCATTACAGGAATCTCAAAACTAGAGAAAAGTAAAACTTCTAAAATGCCTGTTTACTTTTCTGGAAACGGAATAGTTAAAAAGGAAAGAGCATTTACTCCAGTATCAACACCACATGGTAAGTTTTATAAAAAAGCACTTTGAAATAAAATGATTGATCTTGAAGAAGGTGTTTCATACCAAGACACAGTATTGTTTAATGACTTGTTATCTAAAGCTGAATCAATCTTTTATATTAAAGAGCCTTTGGCTACTTGATGAATAGATAGAGAAGGAAACTCAACAACAGTTGAATGAGATAATCAAAGAGCTAAGTTATGAATCCAAACATGTAAGAGAATTGTTTCACTTAAAGATGGTCATGATGAAACTAATTCTTGAGCACTTATGTATTTGTGAGAACTTGGAAGAAACTTTAAAGGAACTGTAAAAGGAAAAGTTAGAATCGACATTAAGAAAGCTAAGTTTAAATGATTGCCTTTTGGGACAAGAAAACTTGCTAAGTGTTATTTCGTATTTAAGACTAAGAAATTTAGAAATAAGTAGTTCTATATAATATGAATATGAATAAAGAAATAATAAAATCTAAAAACGGAAACATTCCAACGTTAACAAATGATTCAAAGTCAAAAAAAGCTTTGATTTATTTTCATGGACTTGATGGATCTGCTGGATTTTCAAGACCTCTTTTTAAAAACTTAGAAGAATACAAAGTAGTTGCAATTGAATCAAGAGGACATATGATTTCTGAAATAAAAGCATCAAGATTTATCTACAAACATTTAGAAGATTATCTAGCTGTTATTAACCATTATAAAAAACTTGGTTATAAAATTTGAATCCTTGGAGAATCAATGGGTGCAGCGTATGCAACAATGTTAGCTTATCAAACAGAGGGTTTAGTTGAAGGTATTCTTGTACAATCAATTCCGAACAAACTTGAGAATATTATGGTTGCATCAAAGTGAACACAATTCAAAATACAATTCATGACAACAGTTTCATTTATGACTAATATTAATTACAAATATAAAGCTAGTGTAAACTATAAATTACTTTCATCTAATAGAACATTACATAGACTTGCAAGAATGGCTGATGAATCAAAGGTTAGACAAGTTCGTGAAACATTAGCAACATGAGCAGTAACTAAAAGAGCTTGAAGGAAACTTAAGAAAGCTTCTCCTAAAACTCCTTTGTTTTATTTCCAACCAGAAGATGATGTTGTTGTTAATATCGATAAAGTTAAAAAAGTATTTAAAAACAAAAGAAAGAATTTAGAACTAATATTAATCAAAGATGCCAAACATATCTTGATGTATGAAAAGGAATTCGCTGTTGTTCTTAAAAAGATAAAAAAAATTATGGGTTAACCATATTTTTTATTTCACTTATTAAAGCTTTTAGTTCTTCATCTTTTATAGTTCTGAAACCAGCAGAACTTTCATGTCCACC
>JAOZTM010000050.1 GCA_029942215.1 Metamycoplasmataceae bacterium
TTCTTCCAAGGAATGATCTCATTCTTGAATCTGAATTATCTTTGTTTTCTTCTTCAACATTAAGAATTGGATATTTAGAAATTCAATCAACTATTGAATCATCTGTTTTGAAGAACTCTGAATTATCATTTGGAAAGAAGTCATGCTTAATAGTTTGACCTCATGTGATAGTTCCGCTTGTTGCTTCAGTAGTTCCGTTCATGATTTCTAATAATTTTGTTTTCGCAACATCGTCTTCTCCAACTAAAACAGCTTTTTCATTTTTATGAATAATGAATGAAACATTTTCGAAAAGCTTTTCTCCATTATCGGCTGTATAAGACAAGTTTTCAACTCTTACCAAGTCTTTACCTGGTTCCCTGTTTAAGTCTCATCTAATGTATGGATACTTCCTTGTAGAAGGTTTAATGTCATCTAGTGTTATCTTATCAAGCGCTTTCTTTCTAGAAGTAGCTTGTGAAGATTTAGAAGCATTGGCAGAGAATCTTCTAACGAAGTCTTCTAATTGTTTAATTTGATCTTCCTTTTTAGCGTTTTGTTTAGATTGTAATTCAAGCGCAAGTTGTGAAGACTCTTTTCAGAAAGAATAGTTTCCTGAAAATAGCTTGGCTCCACCAAAGTCGATATCAACAATGTGAGTACATATTTGGTCTAAGAAATCTGAATCATGAGAAACAACTAAAATAAGGTTTGGATAATCAACTAAGAAATCTTCTAATCATTTGATTGCTTTTAAATCAAGGTGGTTGGTAGGTTCATCCATTACAAGGATATCTGGTTCACCAAATAATGCTTGTGCTAAAAGCACTTTAACTTTATCTCCAGCTTTTAAGTCTTTCATCTTCTGTGTTCATAGATCTTTATCAATTCCTAATCCTGATAATAATATCTGAGCATCATTCTCAGCATTTCATCCACCCTTGTTTCCGAACTCTTCTTCAAGGTGTGCAGCTTTATTGTAATCATCTTCTGTTGAATCAGGGTTTTCGTATATTGCATTCTTTTCTTCTTGAATTGCATATAGTTCTTTATTACCCATGACAACAACATCAGTAACTACTAAATCATCAAACTTGTTATGATCTTGTCCTAAAGAAGATAATCTAAGATTATCATTTATTATTACTTGACCATTTGATTGTTCAATATCTTTTGAAATTATTTTAAGGAATGTTGATTTCCCTGCTCCGTTAGCTCCGATGATTCCATAAGTATTTCCTTTTGTAAAATTTAGATTTACATTTGAAAATAATTTTTTATCTGAAAACGATTTACTTAGTCCTATTATATCAATCATGATTTCTCCTTTATATTAACTCTCTAATTTTTTCTGCAATTGCAGTTGAGTTGTTGTCACCAATAATAATATCAGCAGCTTCTTTAGCAAGTTCATTACCATTGCCCATACATATACCGACACCAGCTCCAGCTAACATATCTAAATCATTACCTGAATCTCCAAATGCGTATACGTCTTTTATATCCCTATTAATTTCTTTTAAAACATTATTAATTCCAAAAAGTTTTGAAACTCCTTTTGGATTAATATCTAAATAAACATCGTTAGCAATATGAATATCAACTTCTGATTTGAATTTCTCAAATTCTGGAACTATAACTTCAATATTAGCTTTTGTTCCCCTTAGTGAAACTTGCATAATTCTTTCTCCATCTAATTTAGATTTCAAGTCTTCAATTGTGTCTAGATCAAATTTCATTCATTCTTCATATGGGCCATCAGTTAAATCAACATCACCAAACAAACTTGCTCTTCTTGCTTCTGTTGAACCATGCACTGCAAACATACAACCATACTTTGTTCCTATTTCGATTGCAATATCAATCAACTTTTCAGGAACTTCATTTGAATAAGTGTATTTTTTTGTTGCAACTTCATAATAGTAAGCACCATTGTTTGCAATTAAGAAATCAAACAGATTTTCATCAAGGTCTTTTACAATATCTCCGAAAGGTCTTCCAGTTGCGATCATTGTTAAGTGACCTTTTGCTCTAGCTTCTTTTAAAGCTAAAACTGTTTCTGGAATTATTTTTGAAGTGTCATCAACAATTGTTCCGTCCATATCAAGAATAAATATTTTATTCATTGTTTCCGTTCTTATTTTTCATGTGAGGGAAAAGTAGAACTTCTCTAATTGATTCTTTACCTGTTAATAACATAACAAGTCTATCAATACCAATACCTGTTCCACCAGCTGGAGGCATTCCATATTCTAAAGCTTCTACGTAATCCATATCAATTTCTGAAGCTTCATCATTTCCATTCTCTCTTTCAGAAAATTGTGATTCAAATCTTTCTAATTGATCAATTGGATCATTTAGTTCTGTAAACATGTTTGCATATTCTCTTCCAAGAATAAACAATTCAGCTCTTTGTGTAAATCTTGTATCTGATTCATCAACTGCAGCTAATGGAGAAATCTCAATTGGATGACCTCAAATAAATGTGGGTTGAATAATTGTTTCTTCAACAAGTTCCTCGAAAAGTTCATTAATGATGTGTCCTAGTTTGAAATAGGGTTCAACTTTAATTTTGTGAGACTCAGCAACTTTCTTAGCATCATCAAAACTTATTGTTCTGAAATCTTTGCCCGTCTTCTCATTAACGGCATCAACCATGTTCACTCTTGCGAAAGGTCCTTTGATATTAATCTTGTATCCGCCATATTCTATTTCTTCTTTATTAATAGCTTTGGCTGCATACGCGATAACTTCTTCAGTTCTTTTCATCATTCCTTCAAGATCTGAATAAGCTTCATAAA
>JAOZTM010000051.1 GCA_029942215.1 Metamycoplasmataceae bacterium
CAAAAGAAATCACTTATCTCCAATTACTTTAAACCTTCAATGTACGTTAGGTCTTTTAAGGATGTAAACATCCAACAGTTAAAAAGACAAGGTATTAAATTATTCATAGCTGACCTGGACAATACTCTTGTTCCTCACTTTACTAGACTTCCTAATAAAGATGTTCTTACATTCTTTGACAAACTTAAAGCTGCAGGGTTTGAAATTATAATCATGTCAAACAATACTCAAAAGAGAACTGGACTCTTTGCTAGAAAAGCTAAGATTGAAGAATTCTATGGTTCTGCAAAGAAACCATTTAGATCTGTTGCGAAGAAAATAATGGCTAAGAGAAATCTTAATCCTTCGGAAGTTGTAATGATGGGTGACCAGATAATAATGGATGTATTAATTGCTAATAGAATGAAATGAGAATCAATTCTTGTACAGCCATTAGTATCGACAGATTACAAAATGTCATCGTTTAATATGTTTCTTGAAAAGAAAATATATAAGAACCTGGAACGTAAGAACGTCCTTAAAAATGGGGAATTTACAGGATCTACGCTTACAAATGATTTTGAATTATTGTAAAACTTTTTTACTGGAGCACTTTTTAACGCTATATAGAGATGGAGGAAAAAAATAAATATGAAAAAAGAAATTAAAAACGCTATTCAACAGATTGAAAAGCAATTTGGAAAAGAAGCAGTTATGCTTCTAGGAAATAAAGAACATGTAGACACAGATGTAATATCATCTGGGTCTATTGTTATAGATGACATTTTAGGAATTGGTGGTTATCCCAAAGGGAGAGTTGTAGAAATCTACGGACCTGAATCTTCAGGGAAGACTACACTTGCACTACATGCAATTGCAGAAGTTCAGAAAGCTGGAGGCATTGCTGCCTTTATAGATGCTGAACATGCAATTGATCCTGTGTATGCAAAAAACCTAGGTGTGGATGTAGACAATCTTATATTGTCACAACCAGACTCAGGTGAACAAGCATTAGAGATCGTAGATACTCTTGCTAAGACAGGATCAATTGATTTGATAATTGTTGATTCAGTTGCAGCTTTAGTTCCTGAGGCTGAGCTTAATGGAGAGATGAGAGATCATACTATTGGAGCTCAAGCTAGACTTATGTCTAAAGCTTTAAGAAAAATTACTGGGACTTTGAATAAGACAAAGACAACAATAATTTTTATTAATCAAATCAGAATGAAAGTTGGAGTGATGTTTGGTTCGCCAGAAACTACTTCAGGTGGTAGAGCACTTAAGTTCTATGCATCAATCAGAATTGATGTAAGAAGAGTTTCTTCCGTAGGAACAGGACAAGACATTAAAGGAAACGTTATAAAGGTGAAGGTTGTAAAGAACAAACTTGCCCCACCTTTTAAAATTGGAATGACAGAAATTATATTTTCACATGGGATATCTAAAGAATCAGAAGTTGTTGATCTTGCTGTCTTATATGGAATCATTGATCAAAAAGGATCTTGATTCCAATATAAAGGCGACAATATTTCACAAGGTAAACAAAACCTTAGAGAAGTGTTTGTTAACAACAAGACTTTGTTTAATGAAATATTAGAACAAGTTCAAGCAAAGATGGATGAAAAAGATAAGCCAAAGAAAATAAATGAAAAAGATAAGTAGAGATGCTTATTTTTTTTATATAATAGTTAAAGTAGAAACGAGTAAAAATGAATATATTATTTCTTGGAGATGTATTTGGTGATCCATCAATTGCAGCTCTTGAAAAACATTTAACTAAAATAATTACGAAACATAAAATTGATCTTGTCATTGCACAAGGTGAAAATGTTTCTGGAAGAAAAGGATTGGTAGAAGCGGATTACAACAGACTTAAAAAAGCTGGTGTAGATATTTTCACAATGGGAAATCATGTTTGAGCCAAAAAGGAAATCAAAGACATCATTAATAAAAGAGATATCGTTAGACCTTATAACGTTGAGGGTAAATACCCTGGTCATGGAACTACTGTTGTAACAGTTAAAGGTCAAACAATAAGAATCTCTCAATTAATGGGTATTAGTTTCAACAAATTAGGTTATGGATGAAACGAAAACGAAGCAACAAACTTCTTTGATGCTTTTGATAAATTAGAGAAACTAGAAAAGACAGATTTTCACATTGTTGACTTTCATGGAGAAACAACAAGTGAAAAGAACGTATTTGGTATCTATGCAGATGGTAAAGCAAGTGCAGTATTAGGAACACATACTCATACACAAACTAATGATGCAAGAATACTTCCTAAAGGAACTGCATACATTACGGACGCAGGAATGACTGGTCCTATCAATGCAGCCATAGGAGCTGATTGAGAAAGTGTCTATGAAATGATGAGATACAGCAAAAGAACTAGATTTCAAGTGGCTAAGACACCAATTGAATTAAATGCTGTAGTTATTAATTTCACGAAAAATGGCAATAAAATAACTACTTTAAAGAAAGCCCTACGTTAGGGTTTTTTTTATTGAGAAAAAAAGCTTGGAATTCTTTAAATATTCTAAGTAAATAATATATACTTATTAAGCACTGAATTTTTCAAGCCATTTTTATTGGCGAATTGCGCAGTGCACGAAAGTTCTTTGAAAACTGGATATAAGAAAAATCACAACGTTTTAATTCTTTTAACAATAATTACGAATTTATAGTTAGAGTAGAATTCTTTTTAAATGAGAGTTTGATCCTGGCTCAGGATGAACGCTGGCTGTGTGCCTAATACATGC
>JAOZTM010000052.1 GCA_029942215.1 Metamycoplasmataceae bacterium
ATAACTTCTTCAGTTCTTTTCATCATTCCTTCAAGATCTGAATAAGCTTCATAAAATTCAATAGATGTAAACTCGGGGTTGTGAGTTGTATCAATTCCTTCGTTTCTGAAAAGTCTTCCGATTTCATAAACTCTATCAATACCACCAACAAGCAATCTCTTTAAAGGAAGTTCTGTTGCTATCCTTAGGTAGAAAGGCATATCAAGTGCATTGTGATGTGTTACGAATGGTTTAGCTGTTGCTCCACCTAGAATAGGTTGTAGTACTGGAGTATCAGCTTCCATATAACCTAAGTCATCAAAGTAACGTCTGATAGCAGAAACAATTTTAGTTCTGTTTCAGAAAGTTTCTTTAACTTCATCATTAACAATAAGATCAACATATCTTCTTCTATATCTTTCTTCAACATCTTTAAGACCATGGAATTTCTCAGGAAGAGGTTTTAGTGATTTAGTAAGCAGTTGTAATTTTGAGGCTTTAATTGTAATTGTTCCAGTGTTAGTTTTCATAACTTCACCTTCGAATCAAATGATGTCACCTAAATCTAAAGTTTTAGTAATTGTTTCAATTTCAGGAAAAGCTTTTTTATCAATATAAGCTTGTACTGGACCAGAAGAATCTTTACCAACTATAAAAGGTCCTCTTGTTGTCATAATACGACAAACAACAGAAGCTTGTTCTTTTTTACCTTGTAATTCTTCTTTACTGAATTCATCAAACTTTTTAGTTAATGAAACTGAATTATCTGAAAAATCTTTTTTAGAAGATCATGGTTTTATTCCAAGTTCCTCATACGTTTTAAGTTTTTCTCTTCTTACTAATTCTAACTCTGTGAATTTTCTTGACATGGCTCTCCTTTTATTTCCTTTATATTTTACCATTTAAATATAAATAAGACCCCAAAGTCACAAGAAAAAACCCACATTTTAAGTGAGTTTCATCATATGGCGGGCGATGAGGGATTCGAACCCCCGCGGGCCGTGAAGCCCCTGCTAGTTTTCAAGACTAGTCCCTTCAGCCGGACTTGGGTAATCGCCCATTTATGCTTAAATATTATATCAACTTGTTTTATTTGTTTTCAACAATATTTAATATTCTTGTCATCGATATAATTGCTTCTTTAATTCCTTGAACTCCAAAACCGGAATCTTTAACTCCAAGGAATGGAAAGGCATCAGGACCTCTAGATGAAGAAGCGTTTATGTTTACTGAACCAGACTCTAATTGAATTGCAATTTCTTTAGCAAATGAAATATCAGATGTGAATATTGAATTTTGTAATCCAAAATTTGTGTTGTTAAAAATTTCAACAAGATCAGATTCATTATCAATTGTTATCATTGGAAGCAATGGCCCAAATGCTTCTTCTTTTCAAGCTTTTGAATCTTGCGTAGTTTCAACAATATGGAATGGAATATTATTCTCATTTGTTTCACCTGAAAGAATAAAATTATCACCATTGTTTTTTGAATCATTAATTAATTCCTGAACGAAGTTTTTAGCATTTGAATCAACCAAAGAATTTGTTTCCATAGTTGAAACTATTTCTGAAAGGTTAGCAATAAATTCTTCTTTAATATCTTTATGTAAAATAACTCTTTTTATTGCTGTACATCTTTGTCCAGAAAATGAGAAAGCCCCTTTTGCAACTGCTTTTGCGGCATTTTCTATATTTGCGTCATGTCTTATATAGGCTGCATCATTCCCGCCTAATTCAAGTACTAACGGAATCATTGAAGCATTCTTAGAAATCTCTTTACCGACTCTTACTGAACCAGTGAATGAGATCATAGAGATATGTTTATTTGAAGTTAGTGAATTACCAATTTCTCTACCTCTTCCTGTTACTAAATTAAATACTCCATTTGGTAATCCAATTTCTGAAAAAAGCTTTCCAATAAATGAACCAGATAGAGAACCGTTTGTTGCCGGTTTAAAAACTACTGTGTTTCCTGCAATTAAAGCTGGAGCAATTTTTGACATTGAAAGATTTACTGGATAGTTGAAGGGAGAAATTGCTAAAACAACACCAAGTGGAACTCTGTTTATGTTTCCAACTTTGTTTCCGATTGTTTGAGTTGTTAATTTTATTTCATTATAAGAAACGATTGTATCTTTTATATAATCAATTGTTCTTTCTATTTCGGTTTTTGAACTTTCTAAGTCTTTGTCGATTTCTAAAAGCATTAGGTTTGCTAATTTATCTTTATTCTCTTTTAATTTTAAAATGAATTTTTCTAAAAAAGCAATTCTTTTTTCTGAATCAGTATTTTTTCAAGATGCAAAAGCTTTATCTGCAGAATCGAAAGCTAGTTCTATATGTTTTTCAGATAAAGAAGAAACAGAACCTACAGGTAAATTATTAATAGGACTTATGATTTCTAATCTCTTATCGTTTTCGATAAATTTTCCATTTATATATGCGTTGAATGTTTTCATACTTCAATTATATTGATAAATAAAAAAAACAAGAGTTTAACTTGTCTTTTTTATATGGTAGTCCCAACAGGACTTGAACCTGTGACCAACCGGTTATGAGCCGGTTGCTCTAACCAACTGAGCTATAGGACCATTGTAGGCGTTTGCCACATGGTGGCTCCAAAGAGATTCGAACTCTTGACCTTCCGGGTATGAACCGGATGCTCTAACCAACTGAGCTACAGAGCCATTGGTGGAGAAGATGGGAATCGAACCCACTACCCCCTACGTGCAAGGCAGGTGCTCTAGCCAAGTGAGCTAC
>JAOZTM010000053.1 GCA_029942215.1 Metamycoplasmataceae bacterium
GAAGAAGAAAACAAAGATAATTCAGATTCAAGAATGAGATCATTCCTTGGAAGAATGCTTTTCAAAGGAGATTCAGCACTTAAAAATTCTAAGATGACTTCAGGTGGAGAAAAAGCTAGATTAATGTTTTCAAAAATGATGTTAACAGAATCAAACTTCCTTATACTTGATCAACCACTTGATCACTTAGATACAGAATCAATAGATTCAGTTATTGAAGGGATTCAAGAATACAAATCATCATGTATCTTTACAACATATAACAGAGCTCTTATAAGAGAAGTGTCAAATGTTATTATTGAAATCAAGCCTTCTGAATCATTTATTTTCAGAGGAACACTTGACGAATACGAAAAGAAAATGGGTTACTAATGGATATATTCCAAAAGATAATCGATAAAGAATTACCAGCTACAATTATTTATGAAGATAAAAGCTTTATTGCTTTCAATGATATTAAGCCTATTGCTCCTGGTCACTTTTTAGTTGTGCCAAAAGAATTTTCTGAAAACTTAATTGATATTGATGATGCAAATCTTTCTAAACTTGTTGTTAAAGCTAAAGAATTAGCATTACAAGCAATTGAAGATTTAGAAGTATCAGGCTTTAAACTGCAAATCAATAATGGAAAAGAATCTGGTCAAGAAGTTATGAGAACTCACATTCATATAATTCCATCTATTAAATAGTATAATAGAGGAGCCATTAGAATGGAAACCTTGTAACTTGGTCAGAGCGGGAACGCAGCAGCCACATCGAGAAGTGCCATGTCTAATGGTCTTTTTTTATGCCTTTTCTCTTTATAATAAGTATATGAGCAAAATAACATTAGGATTAGTATCTGCTGGTACTGCAATTACTACAACTGCAGCTATAGCAATACCATTAACATTAAATAGAAGTCAAAAAGAAACAATATCATACGACAAAATGTTGCATGATATTCATGATAGGCTTTCTGACCTAGAGTTAGATGGTTCTACTTCTTCTATTGACTTTAAAGATTTCAAAAATTCTATTGAGAAAATTGTCAATGACAAGCATGTAACTATAAAGAAGGCTGTACTTGATGAAGTCGAAGTAGAAATTGAAAAGCTTACTTCTTTACATCAAACTTTAGATTCAAAACATGCATTACTAGATGACGGTCTTGATAATATCGAAACTGCAATTTCACTTTATGAAGATGGTTTAATTGGAGGATATGATTTAGAATATTTAGATACTGAAATAAGAAATGCCGTTGATCAATCTTCTTTTAATCTTGTTCTTGACTCAATTGAAAACTCAGAAAACAAAATCAATTTTATGCAAAAAGAAATAGATATATTAGATGCTGCCAATACAAACAAAAATGCTTCTTTAGACGGAATTAAAACTACAATAGGCACAATACAAACTGAGATTGACAATCTAAATACATCGCTTGGAAACAACACCAATGAATTTGTTGATCTTAAAGTACAACTTACCTCATCAAAAACAAGTATTGATGGAATACTTGCTGATATAACAACTTTAAAAGCTGAAAAACAGCTCTCAGATATTTCTGTGCAAAACAGTCTTAGTGGAGTAATTTCAAATTTTGAAAATTTGTCTTCACAAGTAGACTCAATCGGAGATTCTGTCTTGAATAGTGGCACAAACATCCTTGCTAATACAACCGCAATTGATGGGATAAAAGTATTTATTGAATCATTGATAGGAGATGGAACTGCAACTGGTGTTATGACTAAGCTTGATAACGACATGGCTCAATTAATAATCGAGAAAGAAAATATGTCAGATGCGATTCTTCAACTTCAAAACAATTATGATTCAATTGCAAATTCACTTAGCGCATTTAGTAATCAGGCTTTGTCAAATACTGGAGACATAACTCAGTTAGCTCAAGATGTAAGATCAAACTTTTTCGTTGGTCAATCAAACCAGGCATCATTTATGAATATTAAAGAAGTGGTGGACATCAATGTCGATGATATTGCAGAGTTAAAAACAATGTTTGGAAATCAAATTGCTTTATTTGACGATTTCAAAACTAACAATGCAGCAGAAATCGCAAATTTGAAAGTGGCAGTTGATGATATTGGAATTGAAATAAAAGAAATCGAAACATTCTTTGTTGAGACAATAGATGAATTGTCAGACTTCGTTACACAAAAGTTTTCTGATCAAGATATAAAAATTTATAATCTTCAAAACGATATTGACAATTTATGACGTCAAGGTTCTTCAGGAAGTGCAATGTTAGAACATGTTGTTGCAGAAACGTTTACGCCTTATCCATCAAATGAATTTACAATGGCGTTGCCATATAAAACAGAATTATTTGAGGAGTTTAAGGTATTTATCAGTAAAGGTACTAAACAAAACGATTCTGGTTATGAAAAATTTAGTTTGCCAAATCACTTCTCAATTGGTGATAAGCAATTTTATTCATTAGATTACACAAGTAATAAACACCTTAGATCTGTAATATTCTCAATGGAAAAAGTTTCAGCAAGTATTATTAAATTTAATTTGGAACAAACTGCATACTCAGTTCTCAGTAATAGAAATGGAAATGATTCTCATTCAAATGCAAATGGAGATTTGATTCCTTCAATTATGAAATGATCGACTTCAAATAATTCTGACATGGGTGTTATGGCAGTAGAAATGTTCCATGTTCAAGATTTCAATGAAACATATGAAGAAGTGTATGGCGTAGCATTATAAAAAAAACCAAAT
>JAOZTM010000054.1 GCA_029942215.1 Metamycoplasmataceae bacterium
CCTGTTACATATCAAGTGAACTTTTCTTTTATATATTCTTCATCTAATAGAGCATCTCCTAGATGTATTGAATAGTCAAAAGTCTCTTTCTTGAAGATTGATTCTATTATTTCTTTATCTCCATGATTGTCTGAGACTACTAATATTCTTTTCATATAAAAATTATAAAGAAAAAACTATTACTAGTTCTTTTCAAATGGATCTTCAAATGGGAATATATCATCATCTTTTTCTATTTCGAGTTCTTTAAGCTCGCTACTTTTTTCTTGTTTCTCTTTTTCTTTAGATATATCCATTTTCTTTTTCTTAGACAGATTCTTATAAAGACCGATTAATGATCCTGATGCTAGAAGTGATACAGCAAGAACAACAAGAATGATTGAGAACACCATTGCTCCAATACCTGAGAATATCATTGCAAAGAATGAATACATGAATGCAGCTATGAATCCTCCATTAGTAGCAGATGGTAATCAAGCGTCTCCTGAATGTTTGAATACTGCTCATCAGTGAGAAACCGCTCCTCAAGGTTTGGCTCCTATTGATGTTCAACTTTCTATTGTTTGGTAATAACCTGTAGCTCCTATTATGAATAGTATAGACACACTAAGGAATATATATGTTGATGTCTTTATACGTATTCATGAAGGAAGCTTTTCTTTTATATTAAATAGAACAGCTAATGCTCAGAAGATTATAAAACCATAAAACAATGGGTGGTATCATCCCATTAACATTCCAACAGTATATTTATGAAGTGTTGTTAATCCTGGAACTGATAGGAAAGCAAACATTTGCATTGAAACAAAAAAGATTAAAACAAATATAGAAATCATTTTCTTGTCTTTAAATACTTTGTATTTAGGTTTCTTTGGCTTTTGTTCTTTCTTTATTATTTCAGTCATAAATTAATTATAAAGAAAAAGAACTAAACAATATTGAAAGTGATAACAACAAGTGGTTCTTTGTTTACAACTCTAGAAACAACTTTTCTTACTCTTTTTCTAACATCATTTTGTAGTTCTCTTAAATCAAACTTCTCTGCTTCTTCAACTTTTTGAATAACAATTCCGTTTACTAACTCTTCTAAATCTTTTAATTCAGCTTTTGAAGCAACTCCAACGAATTGAATATTACTTGTTCCAACAACTTTCTTAGTTCTTCTTGAAACTTGAGTAGCAATAGCTATTAATCCTCCGGCTGCAAGTGTTTGTCTTTCTCTAATAACTGAGTAAGAGATATCTCCTACTCCAAACCCATCTATTAATACATCTCCGTACTCTTTTATTCTTCCATTTTGAGAAGCTAGTTCTCCATTTTCTATAAATGCAATTTTTCCATTTTGTAGAATAAGATTTCTATCTTGAGTAACTCCACCTCTTATTGCAGCTTTTGAAGCAACAACTAAGTATCTATATAAAGCATCAATAGGAACATAGAATTTTGGTTTAAGTAATTTAACGATTTCTTCTATATCATCTTGAGTTGGTCTAGTTGGATAATAATCTTGGTCAGATATATCTAAAATGTTTGGTGCTATTTTAGCAACTGAATCTAAAGCTTTAGTTCCAGAAACTTCTAGTCCATTTACTGGAGGAGCGATTTGAATAATTACATCATCAGATCTTAGTTTTAAGAATACATCTTTATCGTCTGCAATTCTTTCATATCTTTGGTAAAGTCTAGCTCATGTACCTGTTACTAGAACAACACAGTTTTTAACTTTTCCGATTGTTTTGAAATCAATAAATTCAGGTTCATTTGAATTCTTTGTTTTAAGGTTATCGTATAGAAGACTGAATGTTCTACCGTAGATAGCCACTGGTCTTTTGTACTTATAAGCCAATTCAAGAATCTCATTGATTGTGTACATTTCTTCATCGTATGCACCAACAATAATTCTTTGATCATCAGAAGCTTCTTTGAACTTGTGTTCTATTAAAGGAGTTACATTTTTCTTTGAAGAAGATGTCCCGTGATAATTAGATCTTCTTGCATCAGTAATTAAAGCTAAAACGTTATTTGATTCTGCTTTGATTTTATTGATATCTGTTTTCCCGTAAACTCCTAAGTCGTCATTAGTAAAGTTTGACATAAAGATGATATCTCCATCAGGTGTTTGAAAGTTAAAAGCTAAACTTCCTGCTATTGAATTAGCAACTTCAAATGTTTTAACATTGATGTTACCAATTTTCATTTCTTTATCTATTGCTACGAATTCAAAGTCTTCATGACCAATAGTATATTTAGATACTCTGTCTTTAACTGCTTCTATAGTAAAAGCTGAACCATAGATCTTGATTCCTGGAAGATCCATAATCATTCATGGAATTGCTCCAAAAGCTTCATCGTGTGCATGAGTGATGAATAATCCTTTAATTCTATCTTTTCTATCCATTAAGTATGAAGCGTCAGAAATAATTCCATCTACTCCGTTTACATTGTTAACTGGAACTTTAATTCCTGAGTTGATAATGTAAATATCATTTTCTACTTCAATTACGTGAAGGTTCTTTCCGTTCTCATCTTGCCCACCAAGAGCAAAAATATTTATGTTTGACATAATAGTCTCCTTTTGTTTTTATTATTAAATGTTTAAATCTAAGATTGATTACTAATTTATTATACAACAAAAGAAAAAAGGCTAAAGCCTTGTTTT
>JAOZTM010000055.1 GCA_029942215.1 Metamycoplasmataceae bacterium
CCGAATCAGTTAGTAATATTAAAGAATGGATAAGCACTAAAGCCTGATGTGAAATGAAGGATTATATTTATTAGTAGATATATAGCCGGTAAAGAGATGAATTTCAAATAACGATGCTTTACTGGTCTTTCATTCTTTTGGTTCTTAAATGCTCATATAAAACCAAAGAATGGAATAACAAGATGTTGTTCTAGTGCGAAGTAATCGTATCAAGAGTTTTCTCCTCAAGGATACAATCAAGCTAAAGCAGTTCAGAAGACAAAGAACGTAACTGTTATGTAAGCAAAAAACATATTAGCTACTAATCTAGAAAACTTGATCCCAAACACTCAAGAAGCGACAATAACTAATACAGTTGTTATATTAGATACTATTGTAAAGTATAAGAAACTACTGAAGCCCCCTATAAGAAGAAAGAAGTCATGATTATTATGGATCGCAACCATTGCTGATGGATTATTACTTACTATCTTTACATAGTGAACTCTATCATCAGGAAAACCTGTTCATCCCTTTTGAATATCAAGAATTAAAAGTGCAAGTAAATATAAAGCTATCAAGAAGAAAAAAGCTTTTCATATATTTTGTTTTGTAAAGTGTTTTCTCATTACTATATTTTATAATAAATATTTATTATAGTTATAGGTTTTAGTATAATTTTAAAAGAATGAAAAAGGAGAATTATGGCAAAGAATTTTAATCAGAAAGAATTATTGGAAAGTAACAATACTTCAACAACAGAAGGGAATGCTGGAGTAGTAGGAAAAATATTTATTTACGCATCGTTCATATTTATATTCCCTATCTTCTGATACATTTCAAGAAGAAACAGATTTAAAAAACAAAAGGAAAGATTAGTTGAATTACTATCAAACATTGATGTTAAATTAACTGAAAGATATAACGTTCTTTCAAATCAATTTAAAGTTGCTAAAAAAGCATTAGCACATGAAAAAGATTTACAAACAGCAATAACAAAAGCAAGAGCATCAGTTACTGGTCCTCAAGGAGCTTCAAATCCTGAAAGCGTTACTGCTAAGAATAAAATGGTTAATGGTTTATCAGCTCGTTGAAATATGGTTCAAGAGAACTATCCAGAAATACAAGCTATGCCAGTAATGATTGAATTAAACCAAACAGTTAAAGGTATTGAATCAGATCTTGCAGCGCAAAGAAGATTCTATACAGCTGTTGCTAGAAAATATAACTCTGCATTAGTTGTTTACCCATCTAACGTAGTTGCTGATAGTTTAAAAATAGGAAGATTCCCTGCTTTCGAAGCTGAAGATAATAAACGTAAAAACTTCGAAATGGATTTTTAGGAAACTCTTATGGCAAAAAAAGAATTTAAAAATTTAAACCTTGATGTTATTTGAGATGGTATATCAGCAGACTATCAAAAAGCAAAATTTGAATATGAAGAAAAGTGAAGCAAAAAGCACAGAACAATGATTCTACTTTATTGCGCACTTGTTATTCCTGGATTCATTTATCAAATCCTTGTTTGAAACAAAGGCAATAACGAAAGATGACAAGCCGCTAATTCATTCTTAAACAAATCATTAAACTCAATCAATACTAAGAATAAAACTAAGAAAGATCATTGACTATCAGATATGAATGCAACTATCAACCAAGGTTGAACAGTTAAAACATATCCACTACCAATGGGAAAACTTGCTGATATTCATAATTGATTAAGTCCAAGTCTATATAGAACTAAAGTGTTCTCAACTATATTGACTCAAATTTATAAAGATACAAAAATTAATGCAGATGATGTTGCAGGAATATTAACTTCATCAGAAGTTTTGGCTGAAGTGTCAGGAAAGACTTCGTTCGGTAAAGCTGTTCTGAAAGGTCTTACTCAAGGTTATTCAAAAGGTGAAACTGTTTCGCTAAATCTTGAAATATCTACATCTGCTAAAGTTTCAATGGAAGTTAGTGGAGTTAAGGTTAATATATTCAATCTTAAAACAACAATTATTAAACAAGAAAGAGTAAAGAGAAAAGGTGAATGATCTTACAACACAACAAGAGATGATACTTTTGTAGGTGTTATAGCTCAATTATCTGAAGGAACTACTTATCCTCACAGATTAGTACTTAAAACTAAAACTTGAGAAAGAAAAACCAACAAAAGAATTTCTAACAAGCTTAAGAAAATTGAATTCGAACTTGGATCAGATACATTCATGGATAAATTCAAAGTTCTTGTTGACAAAGAAGACGGAGTAGCATTAAGAAAGACTATTGAACCAAGAACACTTGGAGCCTTCTTACAAATAGAAGAAGACAATAGACCATTCTTAATGTCATCTAAAAAAGGTAAAGGTCTAGTAATGGCTCTTGAGTCTCATCATAGATCAGACATGCCACTATATTTAGCTGATACAAGACTATTCTTCAAGGATGAAAAATACGCGAAAGACATGGTTTCAAAAGACTTACAACCAGTTATAGCAATGGCTAACGCTATTAGACTCTTGAAAGAATCTAAGTTAATTAAGAAGTAAAAAGAGACAACATAGTGTTGTTTTTTTAATTCAAGTAAATTAAACTATGCTATAATATTTTTGGTCTGGTCGCGTAGCTCAGTTGGATAGAGCACGTCCCTTCT
>JAOZTM010000056.1 GCA_029942215.1 Metamycoplasmataceae bacterium
GCGATTTCTTCAGAAACTCCTGATACTTCGAATAACATAGTGTCAACTCTGACAACTGCTACTCACATCTCTGGATTACCCTTACCTTTACCCATACGAACACCAATTGGTTTCGATGTTTTAGATAGGTGAGGGAATATTCTGATTATAACTTTACCTTCACGTCCCATACGTCTTGTAATCGCGATACGAGTAGCTTCTATTTGTCTAGCAGTTACTCAAGCAGAAGTTTTAGCTTGTAGCCCAAACTCTCCAAAAGAAACTTTGTTTCCTTTAGTTGCTTTCTTCTTATCGTGATAAATATTATGAGGTTTTCTATATTTAGTTCTTTTTGGTTGTAACATTATTTCTTACCTCCATCAAGAATTTCACCTTTAGATACTCAGATCTTAATACCAATAGCTCCGTATGTTGTTCTAGCAGTTGCTTTCGCATAGTCAACATCTTGTCTAAGTGTATGTAATTTCATTTCTCCTTCGGTATAACCTTCTGCACGAGCCATGTCTGCACCATTTAAACGGCCAGATACTTGTGTCTTAATTCCTTTAGCTCCTGCTTTAAATGCAGCTCTAATAGCTCATTTTTGAGCAGCTCTAAAAGAACCACGGTTTTCAAGCTTAATAGCAATATCTTCAGCTATTAGTCTTGCGTTTAGTTCAGGTTTTTCAATTGCGATAACATCAACAGTTAAATCTAATTTTCTGTTTCTTGTGTGCTTTTGAATATCATTTTTGAATGTTTCAAGGTTTTTCCCTGCTTCACCTAAGATGATCCCTGGTTTAGCTGAATGAATTTTTACATTAACATTACCAGCTTGATTTCTTAATATTTCAACTTGTCCAATTGCGTAGTCTCTAATAAAAGGTTCAATATATTCTCTAATCTTTTGATCTTCAAGAAGAAATTTAGCAAAATCTGCTTTTTCAGCATATCATGTTGAATTATGTTTTTTGGTAATTCCGAAACGGAAACCATTTGGATTTATTTTTTGTCCCATATATTTCTCCTTATCTTTCTGATACTTCCACTAGTAAGTGAGAAGTCCTTTTAAAAATTGAATATGCTCTACCTTGTGATCTCGGTTGGAATCTTTTAAGTGTAGGTCCTTCATTAACAAGTACCTTTGATACAAATAGTTTTTCCGCGTTCATCCCATGATTATTAACTCCGTTTGAAATAGCTGAATTAATTAGTTTGATAAATAGCGTAGTTGCTTTTTTATCTGTGTTTTTAAGAATTGCTAATGCGTCTGCAATATCTTGTCCTCTGAATAAATCAGCAACAAGTCTTGCTTTACGAGCAGAAATTCTTTGGAGCTTAACGCTTGCTTTTGCTGTTGCCATTATTTCGCTCCTTTATCTTTACCGTGACCTGTATAAGTCCTTGTATGAGAGAACTCACCAAGTTTGTGACCTACCATGTCTTCAGTAACTAACACTTCGATAAACTTTCTACCGTTGTGTACATTAAATTTAAGTCCGATGAATTGAGGGAAGATAGTAGATCTTCTTGATCAAGTCTGGATTGGTTTCTTTGGAGCACCACCGTTAACGATAGCATCTACTTTTTTAAGTAGGTGTTCATCAGCGAATGGTCCTTTTTTAAGTGATCTAGACATTACTTACCTTCCTTTCTTCTTCTAACTATTAATCTACTTGATGCTTTCTTCTTACGTCTTGTTTTAACACCAAGAGCTTTTTTACCTCAAGGAGTAACAGGAGCTTTTCTACCAATAGGTTGTTTACCTTCACCACCACCATGTGGGTGATCAACAGGGTTCATAACAGAACCACGTACAGTTGGACGGATTCCTCTATGTCTGTTTCTTCCGGCTTTACCTCAGTTTACTAATCCATGTTCTTCATTTCCAACAACACCGATTGTAGCCTTACATTTTGAAAGGATACGTCTTACTTCACCTGACTTAAGTTTGATAACTACGTACTTACCGTCATCATCCTTACCTAGGATCTGTACTGATGTTCCAGCTGATCTAGCAATTTGCCCACCAGCTCCAGGAGACATTTCTACGTTATGTACAATTGTTCCTTCAGGAATTAGTTCTAATGCTAATGCATTTCCAACTTTGATATCAGCTTCTGGTCCTGAAAGTATTTCAGTTCCTGGCTTTAATCCTTTTGGAGCAATGATATATCTCTTTTCACCGTCTTTATAAACGATAAGTGATATGTTTGCAGATCTATTTGGATCGTATTCAATAGTCTTAACAACACCAGGGATTCCATCCTTGTTACGTTTAAAGTCGATAATTCTATATTTCTTCTTAACTCCCCCACCTTTATGTCTTACAGTGATTGATCCTGAGTTATTACGCCCTGCATGTTTCTTAAGATTTACAAGTAGAGACTTTTCAGGAGAATCTCCTGTTAGGTTCTTCTTGTAATCCAAAGAAGTCATGTGACGTCTACCATTTGTGATAGCTTTAAATTTTTTGATTGCCATTTCTGACTCCTATTCTATATAAGTATATCCGCGGAGATCTCACTTATATTTTTCTTTTAACCGCTTATTTGTTTTCTTCAGTTTTTTCAACTGGTTTTTTAGTTTCTTCTTTAACTTCTGCTTT
>JAOZTM010000057.1 GCA_029942215.1 Metamycoplasmataceae bacterium
AAAGATATAACCCAATAAGCGCCATTGTTATAGAGATAAGAATAGTTGGAACTAAAATCAAAGTATAGTTTCTAGATTTCATTAAATATCTTGCTGCGTGAACAGCAAATAATCCAAGAAATGCTACATTACCCAAAATGATTACCGAGGCCGGAACAGCTATTATCAATACAAGTAACGAAAACAGTTTTGTTGTTTTTGTTTTTACACCAAGGTTCTTCGCTTTTTCATCTCCAAGTTCAAGCAAAGTTAATTGTTTAGAAATAACAGTTGTTATGATTAATCCTAATACAACTAATCCCGAAGAAATGTAAAGTATTAACCATTGATGTTTCCCTATGACTTCAACAACTGATTCAGCACCACCCAATACATAACTAAATGAAACAAAATTTAGATATTTATCTCCTGATCTAATCAAGAAAGAAAATGTTTTGAATATTATCCCAATAGCAAGACCGGCTAAAACAACTTTTGATACTGACGTCTTTCCTTTAGAAAAGGTGATAATACCAAAAAGCAACAAGGCACCTACGGCTCCACCTATCAGTGCAAAACTAAATTTAACATAATAAGAAACAAACCCAAACGATAAAGCAACAATCACCCCAAATATGGCTGACTGTATCATTCCAAGTGTTGACGCGTCGGCAAGTGGATTCCTAGTTAGAGACTGAGTTATCAATCCAGCTAATGCCATTCCTGTTGCACCGACAAGTGTAGCGAAAACGGCTCAAATAGCAGAAGCTATTGCCGTTGCTTCTCCTGGAGCAAAACTTGCATACTTAGTTGATGCAGCCGGCAAAGAAGGATGTGCTAAGACGGTGAAAATGTGACTTAATTTTCATTCTGTTCCTCCTAAATGAATTATGTTTAACAACAAAAACAAAAATAGAAAAGAAAAAAGCAAGGGTCAAATGACAAATGGTTTTTTTATAAAACTAGTTATAACTAAAACTGTTTTTTTTGACTTCCCTTTAAATGTTTTTGTATTCATGATTAACTAACAAAATCTATTGTAAAGTAATCCCCTCAATTTTTAGCTTTTGTTAATTCACTTGCAGAGAATTGAGCTGATAAATAACCATCTTCTAATTGTTTAACAATGTGATCTAAAAGCATGTGCATAACAAACGGTGTTTTAATTCCTTCATTTCACATATTGTAATCAACAGTTAAGGCATCTAATTCATTATTGTCACTACCTGTGTTCTTGAACATTGCTGAAATAGAAGTTTTAGTATCGCCTTTCATATTGTTATATGAAGTAGCATTATTATGATTATCGTTATTGACAGTAACAACACCAAGATCAAATGCATCTTTAAAGTTTGCAGCACGAGAATCAACAGTTGTTCCCTCTCCTAAGTTTCATCATCATCCATTATCATCCATATTAAAGAATGTATTTGTTGCTCCATCTCTAGGAACATTGTTATCGGCATCTGCAGCATAATCTTCTAATAATGTAGATGGAGAACGAGAAGCAGTAACATCCGCAGCCACTTGCTGATCAGTTTTTTGTGGAACAGCTTGCTTGAATCCCAATTCGTTATATAAGAAAGAATATTTTGAAGAAGATTGAATTGTAGATTGTCCTGAACCAGGAGCAAGCGTAAATATTCCATATGTAGGATTTTGTGCTTTATCAACTAAAACTTTAATCGCTGCCATTCTTGTTCTTAATTCGTTAGAAATAGTAATTGAGTTGCTTCTAGCATTTGTTAATTGTCCCCAAAGATTTTTATCATCTTGGAAAGTATCTTGTAAATGTTTATACCCATCTTTTTCGTCTTGACTATCGTTAGCTCCAGGGGCTTTAAAGGCATCAGAAATTTTTGAAGCTGTATTGTAGAAATAAAGAAGGTTGTCTCTTTGTGCTCCCTCAAACATTGGGGCTCCACCAATTTCTTCTTGTTGTTCATAAACTGGATGATGTCTAGACGTGTAAGTAATTTTGCCCATGATATCGTTATAGGCTTGAATTGACACTTTCTTTATTTCTTCTTCACTATCTTGATAAGTTGCTGCAAAAAATAATTTTGAAATTTGTTCATCTTCTATTTTATCCGAAGAAAATATTCAATCTGAATCAGCATCTTGATCATTCAATAATCAATCTTGAACTTTGTTTGAAGGATCTATGAAATCAGCGTTATCCATAAAGTCATTATGATAATGTCTTGCATAAACAAAATCATTATATAATCACGATTCTTCATCAGTAGCTACTCTTTGTGGAAGTCCTGAAGGTCTAACCTTGCCATCAACTGAAAGATTTGTTGAATCAGAATCTAATCCTTCAATATCTCTTGCGACTTTCAACATTGCTTGAACAATATTTTTTATTGCAGGTGTTGTATTGTCATACCCTTTAACCATTCCTTCGTCATTATGATCCAATAATGCTAGAACTATAGATTTTGGCAATCTTGTAAACGGATCCCTTGATTCACGGAAGTTAGTTTCAACATATGTTCTCGGATTTGGATAGTGTTTAGGAGCAATTGATTCTTCAACTTTTTTGGCCCCATCATCTAAAAGGTAATGTTCGTACATTACGAAATC
>JAOZTM010000058.1 GCA_029942215.1 Metamycoplasmataceae bacterium
ATAACTTTAGCTTGTCTGTTTGCTCCTCATGCTAATGGTGAGTAAACTTTCTTACCAGTAATTTTATGTGGTGTATAAACAATATCTCCACCAGCATAAACATCAGGATTAGAAGTCATCATGTTTTCATCAGTAACAACGATACCTCTATCATCAACTTCAATACCAGCTTTCTTAATAAAGTCAGTATTAGGAACAACACCTGCAGAAGTAATAACTGCATCGTAAGCAATTTTTCTTCCATCTTCTAGATGCGCTTCTTTTGTTTTATGATCAAATTTAACTAGTTTAGAGTTTAAGTAAAGATCAATACCTTTGGTAACAAGTTCTTTTTCAACTAAAGCTGAAATATCTTTATCAAGTTTAACTACTGTGTTAGCAATTTCAACTACTGATACTTCCATTCCATCTTCAATTAATGATTCAGCAACTTCAAGTCCGATGAATCCAGCACCCATAACTAAGAACTTTTTAGCACCAGTTCTTTTTCTTCATGCTTGTAAAGCATCTAAGTGATCTAAGTTCTTTAATGGGAACTTGTTTATTTCTTTATCAAGACCTGGGATAGGTAATGTTAAAGCTGAAGTACCAGGACCAAGAACTAACTTGTCATAGAAGTCTTCAAAAGTTTTTCCTGAATCTAAGTTTCTAACCTTTACGATTTTCTTAGTTGTATCAATAGAAACAACCTCATGTTTGATGATTGCTTTAATATTGAACTTCTCTTCCATCTCTGCTGGAGTTACTAATTCCAGTCTATCTCTTTCGATCTTACCTGACAAGTTGTAAGGTAAACCACAGTTGGCATATGATATGAATCCTGTTTTTTCATACATAACTATTTCTGCAGATGTGTTTAGTCTTTTCATACGTGTTGCGAAAGAAGCACCAAGTGCAACTCCACCAACAACGATTATTTTTTGTTTTTTCATATAAAAATTATAAATCAATATTACTCGTCATATCTACAAGTATCTAAACTTGTATAAAACACTTGAACAAGTTAGACATAAGATTTTCTTTTGCCGTCTTTGAAAACTTTATCAATAATCCCGCCACCTAAACATTTATCACCTTGATAGAAAACAGCTTGTTGTCCAGGAGTAACTGCTTCATACCCTTTAGGGTAAGAAACTATTAAGTCTTCTCCATCTCATTTAAGAGATACATTAATAGGTTCTGATTTATATCTGAACTTAGCCTCTATATTTTGGATGTCATCTTTAGAACCATTTCAATTCATATCAGTCACTGTACATTCATCAGAAACTAAAAGCTCTCTATTAGATACTGGAGCAACATAAATTATTTTCTTATCCATATCATGTCCAACTACATAGTGATGTTCTTCCATGCCACCAAGGTGCAATCCTTTTCTTTGTCCTATTGTGTAATACATAGCACCTATGTGTTTACCAACGACTTCATTAGTAATGATGTCAACGATGTTTCCAGGTTGAGCAGGTATATAGTTTTGTAGGAATTTAGCGAAGTCTCTTTCACCAACAAAACAAATTCCTGTTGAATCTTTTTTGTCTGCAACTATTAATTTATTATCTGTAGCAATCTTTCTGACTT
The DNA here is from genome assembly GCA_029942215.1 of Metamycoplasmataceae bacterium. Taxonomy (GTDB): domain Bacteria; phylum Bacillota_I; class Bacilli_A; order Mycoplasmatales; family Metamycoplasmataceae; genus Mycoplasma_O. The sequence continues at coordinate 1,579 of JAOZTM010000058.1, forward strand.
CATCTTTTTCATATTTTGAAAGAGGAAATAAAGCTTGTTTAAGCTGTTCTTTTGTAAGTTGAGACAGAAAGTATGTTTGATCCTTTCAAGCGTCAGCAGGCTTATGTAGAACGCCATCCTTGATATCTGCATAGTGTCCTGTTGCTATGAAATCTACATCATCGAAGTTTTCATTCACTCATTTATGGAATGCTCCGAACTTTACATACTTGTTACAAAGGATGTCTGGATTAGGTGTTCTTCCTTTTTTGTATTCACTAATAAGGTTCTCAAAAACGTCATCTCAATATTCTTTAATGAAATCAACTTTATGTACTGGGATACCAATTTGCTTCCCTAATTCAACAACATCATTTCATTCTTGTTCTTCTGGACAGATCTTCGCATCTTTATTTGGATTACCTAAAATATCATTATTTGCAGCTGAGTCTCAGTTACGCATGAAAACACCAATCACTTCATGACCTTGTTCTTTTAATATATGTGCAGTGACAGCAGAATCTACCCCGCCACTCATTCCGACTACTATTTTAGACATAGAAAAATTATATATTATCATTGGCTTTAAAATATGACTTCTTCAAAAAGTCGTAAAAAAAAGCCACTCCCTATCTTCCCTTACGGTATTGTCGGCTCCACTAAACTTAACTTCTGAGTTCGGCATGGGATCAGGTGGACCTTAGCGATATAGTGACCAAAAATATTATACAACAATTATTCCATTTTATTGTCAAGAACATTTTCTGTTTCTTTGTCTTTATGGAAGTATATAACCATGAAGACGCCGAGGACCAGCGGAATGAGTAAGAACCATGCTCATCAAGGCAATGCTTCGTATGCCACTTTTCCACTAGGAGCCAAAGGCAAGTATTGAAGACCTATGGCCATTATTGCCGGAACCAAGAAATTGTTTGTATCAATAATTGCAGTTTGTTTAGGACCAAGATACTGAATAGCTTTAACGTGCAGAGTTCTCAA
>JAOZTM010000059.1 GCA_029942215.1 Metamycoplasmataceae bacterium
GATTTCGTAATGTACGAACATTACCTTTTAGATGATGGGGCCAAAAAAGTTGAAGCGTCAATCGCTCCAAAACACTTTGATAATCCAAGAACATATATTGAAACGAACTTCCGTGAGTCGAGAGATCCGTTTACAAGATTACCGAAATCAATTATTCAAGCATTACTTGACGAGGATGATTATGAAGGTATTGCAGGTTATAAGAATACGACTTCCGATATTAAAGCTATAGTGGACAATATGCTTAAAGTGGCTAGAGCTATTGAGGGTGAGGATTCAAATTCATCTAACGCTTCTGTGGATGGAAAACCAAGACCGTCTGGACTTCCTCAAAGAGAAGCTACAGATGAAGAATCATGAATATACAATGATTTTGTTTATGCAAGACACTATCACAATGACTTTATGGATAATGCTGCTTTTACAGATCCGTCAAATAACGTTCAGGAATGACTGCTTAATGACAAGCCTGGAGATAAGAATTGAGTGTTCTCTGCAAACAGTCAAGAAGACGAATATTTATCAAAATTATTTTTCGAAGCGACTTACCAAGATTCAGAAAAAGCTATCAAAACCGTTTCTTCAGAAACTTATAACCTACTAATGGGTTATCATGCTACTCCAACATCTAGACACCACCCAATTTATGAACAACAAGAAGAAATTGGTGGCGCACCAATGTTCGAAGGTGCTCAAAGAGATAACATGCTTTACTTCTATAATACTGCATCAAAAATTTCAGATGCATTTACTGCACCATCAGCGACCGACGCTCAAATCGAAAAAGATGGATATCAACATTTAGAAGAAACATTTAAATCTGATGCTTCTCTTTGATCACATCTAACAACAGCTAGAGAAAACGCAATTAAGATTTCTGATGATCTAAGAGCAAGAATGGAAAAAATAAGAGTTCTAGTAGACGCTGCTAATAATCCTACATATGGAATCTTCACGCTTGCTCCTGGCTCAGGGCAATCAACTATTCAAACTTCATCAAAATATTCATTCTTATATAACGAATTAGGTTTCGCACAAGCAATGCCACAAGATTCAAGTCAACCAGGAGTAGCATTATTACAATCAATGGCTAATGATGCAGCGAACAATGTACCTAGTGAAAATGATCATACAACATTATTCAATATGGATGATAATGGTTGATGATGAAATCTTGGTGCTGGTACAACTATAGATACTCAAGCTGCAAAGTTCAAAGATGCATTTGATCTTGGAGCTGTTACAGTTAATTACAATAACAATGGCGATCCAATCTCTTACACGAATTTAGATGACAATACTAGAGACACAATCGCAGCAATGTATAAAAATACTGACGCAGATGCTTTAGGAAAATTGACTGTTGATTACAACATGTGAAATGAAGGAATTAAAACTCCATTTGTAATGCACATGCTACTTGACCATATTGTCAAGCAGCTTGAAGAGAAGTACCAAACAGAACTTGCCGGACTTACACCTGCAATAATAGCTAATGCAAAGGATTGAGGAAATTACTTCACTACTGAATTTATTAAATAATTATGCAAACAAAAACAAGGAACAACAATTTTAAAAAAGTTGGGACAGGTGTCATTAACTTTATAAAAAAACCAATGATCATTTGACCTTTGTTGTTTTCTTTTTTATTCCTAATATTAATTCTGAATGTTATTCATTTAGGCGGAGCAGAATGAAAGATAAGTCATATATTCAAAGTCTTGGCTCATCCATCATTACCTGCTAACGCAAGTCAGTATGCTGGATTTGCCCCTGGAGAAGCACATGCAATTTCAAATGCTCTTTGAGCAGTTTTTGCAACAATGGTAGGTGCGACAGGAATGGCTCTTGCTGGATTGGTCACACAATCATTGACAAGGAATCCATTAGCGGATGCTTCTACATTAGGAATGGTACAAGCTGCAATATTCGGAGTAATAGTTGCCTTATCGTTTGGGTTTGTTTCTTACTACTTAAAATTTACATTTGCTTTAGTAGGGGGAGCAGTTGCTGCTTTATTATTGTTCGGAATAATTTCCTTCTCAAAAGGTAAAGCATCAGTTTCCAAAGTTGTTCTAGCAGGGCTAGCAATCGGAATCATTTTCAAAACGTTTTCATTCTTAATTAGATCAGGTGATAAATACCTGAGTTTTGTTTCATTCAACTATGTTTTGGGTGGAGCTGAATCCGTTGTCAGTGTCATAGGGAATAATCAATGATTAATTTTATATATCTCTTCAGCTCTTGTTGGTGTAGGTTTAATAATCACGGCAATTGTTTCAAAACAATTAACGCTTTTAGAACTTGGTGATGAAAAAGCAAAAAACCTTGGAGTAAAAACAAAGACAACTAAACTGTTCTCGTTGTTGGTATTGATAATTGTTGTTCCTGCTTCCGTCATTATTTTAGGAAATGTAGCATTCCTTGGATTGTTCTCTGTGCATGCTGCTAGATACTTACTTAAATCAAGAAACTATACATTGATATTAGTTCCAACTATTCTTATCTCTATAACAATGGCGCTTATTGGGTTATATCTTT